>CAYTZW010000063.1:0-1576 GCA_964442785.1 uncultured Erysipelotrichaceae bacterium | reverse complement strand
TTAAATATTAATACAATATTAATGAATTGTATTGAAATCTATACTTTTAAATGGTAATATAAAGCAAGAAAGAAGGGAAAAAATGAAAAAAATCGAATTATCTAATAAGAAATATAAAATATTAAGTTATATTCCTTTAATAACTATGGCTTTGTTTACTATTTTAATGGGATTTTTAATCTTAAAATTACCTGTTGCTAAAATTAATGTGTTCGACTTGAATGAAAAATTTGGAACTATTTATTCAGGTAAAAGATTTGATGAAATTTCTGGATTAAGCCTTTTGTCATTGATTTTGCTTATTGCATATCTTTTAATGATTACCTATTTAATTGGAGGACTTTTAATAAATAAGGTTGGTTACAAGTATAACAAATTATTTAATAAGCCTTATTCAAGAATTTTAGAAATTATATCTCCTGTTTTTATTTTAGTATTTCTAGTATCAGGTTTTGTAATGATTGGACAAATTAATAAAGCTGATTTAGGATTAAAAATTATAAGTGTTGGTCTTTATCCTATTTTATCTATTATTCTATCTTTAATTAGTTTAATAGTTGTTGTTGGCTCTTTAGTTTTATGCCATTTATACGAGAAAAACAATCCTGAAATAATGAATAATTGGGAAGAAGAAAGAAAAAAAGCTTTAGAAACTAAAAAAGTTAATAGTGGTTCTAAAACACAATCTAAATCAAAAAATAATAGAGTGTTTGTTGTAATTATTGCAGCGGTTGTTATGATTTCTCTTTTTAGTTCTCGAACAACTAATATTTTTGAAAGAGTTAAAGATAGTAAATCTTTTAGTGCTACCTCTTTAAAAAGCTATATTTTAGGAAATAATTCTTTTACTCCTAAAAATGTTGAATACATAATAGGAAAACCTAATGTAGAACCTGAAGAAATACCAAATGAAGGAACCTACGAAGTAATCTATTACACAAGTGAGTATAGTGAATTAAACGATAAAATAGAAAAATTAGAAGAATATTTAATTCTTGCAGTTAAAAACGCTGACCGTACTCGTGCTTCTAAAATACTTAAACAATATCAAAAAACTGAATTAGAGAAAGAAGCTCTAGTTTATGGAGAAGCTAAAATAACTTATGAAGTATCATATCTTTATTATAATCCTATTATTGTAAAAGTAGTTTATAATAGTTTTGTGGCTGAAGGATTACCTTCTGTAACTAAAGAACTAAAAAATGTTGAAATTTTAAACATATCTTCCAAAACTGTAGATTCAAATGTTAAATCTATTGAAAGTGTTAAATACATAGCAACTTATACTGACGGTAGTTACATATATGGAGAAAGTGAAAATGTATCCATTATGAAAGACGGAGTAGCTAGTAGTACCTATGAAGGAGATTATGTAGGTAAAACACTTAAGTGGCAAGATGAATTTGGAACCTATGAAGTTGTTGCTCCTTCTTTTAACTAAATAAATAAAAATTAATAGAGTGAATTGTCAAAGTGATATATTTGCAATTCACTTTTTTTAATGGCTTAAAAGGATTATAGGACAAAAAAATACCACTTTTTTATAATTTATAAAAATAAAACATTAAAATAATTT
>CAYTZW010000062.1:0-1586 GCA_964442785.1 uncultured Erysipelotrichaceae bacterium | reverse complement strand
AGTTGAATGAATATTTAAATGCACCATTAAAAAATGTAATGGTCAAATAAGTCTTTCAAACATCAAACTTGTAAAATATAAGTTAATGTATATAATATAATTTGCTGTTTTACCCATAAGAAGGGAGTAATAGAAATGGGAAAACATTTAAATTTAAGTAATAGAATTATAATTGAAAGTAAATTAAACGAAGGATTAAGTTTAAGAAAAATCGGAAAATTTATTAATAAGCCACATACTACTATTTCAAGAGAGATAGAATCAAGAAGAATTTTAGTTAAAGGCAATTCATTTAACAATTTTAATATCAAATGCGAAAAAACTAATAAGGCACCTTTTATATGTAATAATTGTCCTAATAAAAATAAATGTAAAAAAAACAAATATTTTTATTTTGCAGAAGATGCAAATAATAATTACAAACAAATTCTAGTTGAGTCAAGACAAGGAATAGATTTTGAAAATGATGAATTTAGAAAAATGGATAAAATAATAAAAGAAGAAATTGATAATGGACATTCATTCTATATGATTATTGAAAATCATCCTGAATTTAATATTACAGAAAGAACTTTATATTATTATCAAGAGAAAGGTTATTTATCATCTAAAAACATTGATTTGCCTAGAAAAGTAAGATATAAAAAAAGAAAAAGAAAAGTTTCGAAAAATAAAAGTGAAAGAAAAGAAAATGAATGTAGAATCAACCGCACATATCAGGATTTTCTTAATTATAAAGAAATAAACAAAACTACTTATTATGTGGAAATGGATACTGTGGAAGGCATTAAAGGACATTCGGTTTTGCTTACATTAAATTTTATTCCGTTTAACTTTATGATTGCTTACAAATTAAATAGTCAAACAATATCTGAAGTTACTGATAAAATTAATAAATTAAAGAAATTATTAGGTTATGAATTATTTCACAAAATATTTCCAGTAATATTAACTGACAATGGTAAAGAGTTTAAAAGACCTGATTTAATTGAAGATAATGGGCCTGATGTAGTTAAAACACATTTGTTTTATTGTGATTCAAGAAGAAGTGATCAAAAAGGAAGTATTGAAGTAACACATGAATATATTAGAAGATTCATAGAGCAAGGAACTGACATAGATAAATATAGTGAAGAAGATATACTACTAATGATGAATCATATTAATAATACTAAAAGAAAAAAATTAGATGGTAATACTCCATTTAATTTAATGAAAGAAAAAATTGGAGAAGAAAGCATTAAAAAACTAGGTTTTTATTTTATCCCACCACAAGATATCATACTTAAACCTAGCTTATTCAATAAAGATAATAATAAATAACGTAGCCTAAGGCGTAGTTTATTTATTATTATCGAATGGGTAAAATGACACATTTAATCATTCATATTTTTGCACACTAAATGGTGCATTTTGTCATTCACGTTATTGTGTTCGACACTTTTTGCCGTGAAATGAAAAACTTAATATTCCATTTTTTATATCATATAACATAAATTACATGATATTTTCGGACCATTTACTCATTCAGTTTCTTTATTTTACAATATATTTTAATTTTGGTCAATTTAGTTTTTCATTTGACT
>CAYTZW010000061.1:0-1601 GCA_964442785.1 uncultured Erysipelotrichaceae bacterium | reverse complement strand
ATTGAACATTACATTTTTTCGCAATAATTTTTACTACCTTATTTTCTTGCATGATAACAATAGCATAAGTTCCCACTTTAGTTACATCATCATAACTCGCATCAGTAAAAATTTCATACACTTTTTGTACTTCCATTATTATCACACTCCTATATTACATTTCATTTTAAAAAAATTACTACCCTTTACTATAACTAATTTAATCTTTTATTTTAATTTGATAACCTAATAATAAATGTAGACATTAAACTATAAAATATAAAAAACATATAAATTGTAATTATATAATACCTTTAACTGGCATTTAAATTCTTTCTCATTTTATTTTCAATCATCATTTATAATTATAGACTCATTTGCAGTTCTGCAAATTCTGCACAAAGGGTAGCAATTGGGCTGTTAAAATCTTTTTTCATTTAACTTGTGGAATAACTTTACAAGCACCCAATATTTTAAATATTAACTTCAAATTCTATTGAGTTCAATTTTGATATTTCAAAATCAGTTTCTTGAATTTTCTTTTCAATTAATTCATTTTCATTCTTGATTTTTTCTATATCATAATTTAATGTTTTGCATTCAAAATATGAATTATTTACTTCTGTAACTCTTCTTTTAGAATTTCTTTTATTTAACAATGAACTATATAAAGACTTCATTTTTCTTAAGTTTGTATTATCAACTATAGCTTCTTGAATAGTTCTTCCATCTGGTAACCTAAATGTATTATTTTTTTCGTATATAATTGATTTTATTTTTGTAATTTTTACTTGTGTATTTTTATACTCTTCAAATGTCTTTTTGAAATCTTCAGTATAGTCCTCTATTACATTAACTTTTCCATCTAATTCTTGAATTGATGTGTTATATGCATATTCATTTACATTACACCCATATTCTGAAAATTTTCTTTCTTCTTCTGCAACTACATTCATTAAACTTGATAAATTTGTTTTCATACACTTCACTCCATTCTTTTTTTATTTTCGTTTCAAACTTTTGTTCGATTATAATATTTATTTTTCTTTTTGTCAATATATTTTTTTAAAATTTTTTACACAACTTATTGTTTTTTACATTATCTTTCAAATTATCATTCCATTATAGATATGACTAATTACTTGTTATTTTATAATAGTAGCCAAAATATTAAATAGTTTATCTGCTGTAATGGTAATTCCATAAGAAACTAATTCTTCTTTTCCGTTCTCTAATAGTTGCCTTCTCTTTTCTTGCCTAGTATACTTCTTTACTTCTTTATATATATTACAATCTTCATTAACAATTAATTGGGCTAACACATCAAATAATTTTTCTGCTTCTTCAATTGTAAACTCATTATTTCTATTATTTTTATACCTTTGATCTCTAATAAAATAAAAATAAATCCAATTATTTTTATTAGGGTTAAAGTCTTTAAAATCTGTATCAATCATTAATATCCCTGGTGTCTTTTGTATATCTTTCTTTTTTAAACATGGCCATGGTTTATCTAAAATTTCTTGTCTAACCTTTTCTATGTCTGAATCATATGTTTTTACTATTAATCCTTTATCATCTAATTCTCTTGAAAAACGTTCTATTAAATAATTTAATTCTTT
>CAYTZW010000060.1:0-1604 GCA_964442785.1 uncultured Erysipelotrichaceae bacterium | reverse complement strand
GAATATGATTCTTTGTCAGATGATGAAAAAAGATTTTATCAAAGAAAATTAACAAAACAAGGTAATTATACACTACAAAAAGTTGCTTTATCTGCAGGAGTGAAAAATATGGCTGAATTCCATAATGCAGGATATAAAGGTTTGTATAATGGAGAAACTGCAGATGATATTTTTAAAAGAAAAAAACTAAGATACCGAGAAGATATTTTAGATAATATGAATGAAGATGAATTAGTAGCTAATTTATTTAGAATAAATCAAACGAAGCAAAGATTAACAAAAGATAATGTTCAAGGGGAAAATGAAGCAAAAGATGTACATTTTGAAGTTGGTAGAAAAGTTAGAAAAGCAATCGCCGATATTGGTGGAATGATGCCAGAAGATATGCCGACACCCGAAAAGAGTTTAAAAGAACTTGAAAAAGAAAAGAAACAATTAGATTTTAAAGAAAAACTTAAAATTGAAGAAAATAATAACTAATTAAGGAGAAAAAAATATGGATATATTAAGAAAAAATATAGATTTATATGTTCCGCTTTTGGAAGATTATTGGTATGAACAAAAAGTACAAGCTGATCCACTTTCTATGAATTATAATGCTGGCTATGATGTTTCTTATTATGGTTATCATTATGACAGCGGTTGTATAGATTTTCCTAAAGAAAAATGGGAAGAAACATACGAAAAGAGAAAACAAGAAAATAAGTTTTTTGCCTATATAAAAGATAATGATATTAATGAATTTGTAGGTTATGTTAATTATCATTATAATAAAAATGATAATAGATATGAATGTGGTATCGTTATTGAATCTAAATATAGAGGAAAGGGATATGCTAAAATTGCTTTAGAACTATTGTGTAATAAGGCAAAAAGTGATGGTGTAAAAGAACTATATGATAACTTTGAAATAGATAGAGGAAATACCTTAAATATTTTTAAGTCAGTTGGTTTTGAAATAGTAGAAGAACAATCTTGGAAGAAATTTAATAAAGTAGTAAAAGGCGTTTTAGTAAAAATAGTTTTATAAAAGTTGCTGCTACTATTGTAAAAAAACTTGCATATAAAGAATATGACAAATGTTAACTTGATGATAACGATTTAATTTTTCCTAAGAAAAGGCTTATAAATAAAGTGCTTTCTTAAAATTTAATCTTACACGAATTACCCTCAAAAATACATTTTTAAACAAAAAAGGGGTAAAAGCTATATTTTAGGCTGTATTTTTAGTTAGAATTATTAAGGTGATAACGGCAATAGAACTTTTATAAAAAAATAAGAAAGAAGGTGTGAACCTTGAATAATAAGATAAAAACAATTTCAAATTTATTTGAAGGAAATGAAATAAGAAGTATTTGGGATAGTGAAAAAGAAGATTATTATTTTAGTGTCGTAGATGTAATTAGAGTTTTAACAAATAGTAACAATCCAAGAAATTATTGGAATATGCTTAAGGCGAGAATGACAGAAGAAGAGCAAAGTGAACTGTCCACAAAATGTGTACAATTGAAATTACAAGCTAAAGATGGAAAATTAAGATTGACAGATACTTTAGATACTAAAGGAATACTTAGATTGATTGAATCTATTCCCAGTCCAAAGGC
>CAYTZW010000059.1:0-1661 GCA_964442785.1 uncultured Erysipelotrichaceae bacterium | reverse complement strand
TATTATAAAATTATCCATATTTCATCCATAATTTTGGAAGGTTATCCATAATGTGGATGATTTTTTTGTTGATTTTTTTCAATGTTTTACAGGATTCATCTGGAATTGTGGAGTAATTGCTCCATAATTTTAAATACATTTTGCAAGTGCAAAATAAGAAATGATAGCATTATAAAGTCCTATATTATATAGGATTACATACGGTAATGCTATCATTCCCTTTATCCTGCTTATTAATTAGTTACTTTTTTCTGTAATTATTTCTTTAAAAGTTGGTCTAAATACTAATCCAAATGTTACGTCTTTACCTTTAAATGGATTATAATCCAATATAGGTATTATTTTTAACAATTCATAATCTTCTGGTATTGAAGAATCAAATAGTGACATTCCATTTTCAGTTTTATCTCCTTTATCTTCACGATATTCAATTTCAAAATATTCTCTTAAATAACTTAAATATTTATTAATTTGTTTTCTTTTTAACGGAGATGATACTAAAACCATTTCTTCTTTATGATTAATTTCAAAAGGTAGTTTATAATCATAAACACCAGCTTTTGTTAATTTGACTGCTTTATCAATAAAACTACTTCTGAAATTAATTTGTTTAATTTCTAGATTTCCTTTATCATTTTTATCAATTATTATATTGTCTATATATTTTGAGATAAATTGTTGTTTTTCTTCTTTAGTTTTTATATCCCATTCAAACTTATAAAATTCTTTGTTTTTATCATTATTATCTATTGATAATTTTTCAATATCTCTTCTAGCCATAACTTTTTCTGGTGTAAAGGTATGAGCATCTATTTCGTTCAGCTCAAGTCTTTTTGTATTTAATATTTCTAATTTTTCATTAATCTTTTTTAAATCTTCTTCAAAATCTTTGAGTTCAACAATTCCAGTAAGATATGCTTTTTTAATTCTATCTTTTTGTTTAATATATCCTTCTATTTCTTTATCTAAATTTGAACTAGTGTTTTTATCTTTTTTATCTGCTAATATTGGTAAAAAGAAATTATTACACATGTATTCAATTTCTAAAAATTCATATATTGCTTTTATCATATACTCTTCAATATAATCTTCTCTTAAATTAAAGTGACAAAATTCACAATTATAATAAATGTATTTTTTCTTTTTTCCACCAGAACCTTTACATTTCATTATTCTCCCACATTTAGGACATAATAATTTTTGAAAGAAAAGATAAGTCCTTGTTCTTGTATAAGTTCTTTGATTAGATAGTTTTTGAGTTTGACATTCTTCCCACAAAGCACGAGTAATTATTGGTTCAACAACATTCATATAAATAACAGTATCTCGACCAATCTTTTTAGCAATTCTTTTATATTGCTCATAATCTCCCATGTAAATTCTATTATTTATAATTTTTTCAATATCAGTGTCATACCATGTTTTATTTAATAATTTTTCTTTATTAAGTATGTTTGATATTTGCTGATAACTATTTCCCTCTAAATATAAATTAAATATTCTTTCAATTATAGGTTTAGTCGTTTCATCTATAATTGTTTTTTTATTACCATCTTTTTTATATCCAAGCGGTACAACTCCAGGCAAATGTCCAGATTTGATGGCTCCATTTAGCCCAAATTTAGTTCTTTCTGATACAATTTCTATCTCTAGTTGTGAAA
>CAYTZW010000058.1:0-1818 GCA_964442785.1 uncultured Erysipelotrichaceae bacterium | reverse complement strand
ACTTGCATTCCATTGGCAACTTCCACTAAAACGGAAGTAGCAACATTTTTAGCATAAATAGAATATTCTACACCATTGTAATTATATGATAAAACCCCATTATGATACCAACCAAAACCATTGAATAAATCCACTACTTCTCCTTCAACTTCTAAAATAGAATAGAAATCATCAATAGAAGCCATTTGTTGAGTAATTGTAAAATTAGTATCTCCTGTATAAGTTAATATATAGGTAGTTTTTCCATTAACGGTAGCCTTAGTAGATTCTTTTAAAGTTGCACTTACATCTGCTCCTGCAGGTAATAAAGGCAAGTCTTGAATAGTAGAAGTTACCGTAGAAGTCATTTGTTCTCTGCCCTTAATCATATTATCATCTACTACAAATTCTTTTTCATCAAATGAAGGAGTTAAATCAACTTTTGTAAAAGTAACATTGACAACTACTTGATTATCTTCGTTTAGAATATGAACATAAGAAGGCTCATAATCTTTTGTTAATTTTATTTCTTGTTTTACCCAAGAAGGCGAATTTTTATAATCAACTGCTGTTTTAATTAAATATCCGTCATTTGTTTTTTTAATAGAAGCATTACCTTTTATCGCCTCTACAATACTATGAAACAAATAAGGCTTAGGACTATTTAAAGGCCAATCAGAACTAAATTTATAAACTTGATTTAAGGTAGGAGTTAAAACATAAACGCCTTCTTTATTTCTTAATAAGATTTGTTGTTGATTAATATTATTATCTAATAAACTAACTCGAAAATAATCTTCTCCATTTTTCTTTTGATAACTAACTGCAACATTAAAATTTCTTTGTTCTTCTCCATTAACCATTTCCATTGTAGCTTCCATATAATAAGAATCTAGTTCTTTAACAACTTGTTTCACCAAATCCTTATTTTCATTTTTAGAAGAACAAAACAACTTCCACGAACCTAATCCTAATAAACCTACAACTAGTATGCCTACAAATAATTTTTTTACCATTTTTATCCTCTCTTTTTCAAACTATATTTAACAATATGTATGGAATAATAAAAAAATGCGTATTATTTAAAAAAAGTTGAGCATATTAAATAATGTAATAAAAAGGAGATAATTAAAATGAATATAGTTCAAAAATCTGCATTAGTTTTTACCATTATAGGAGCTTTAAATTGGGGCTTAATTGGAATTTTCAACTTTAATTTAGTAAGTTTTATCTTTGGAGATATGACTTTAATAACTCGAATTATTTACACTTTGGTAGGTATAGCAGCTATAATTAATACCATATTATTTTTTATTGATATGGATTATGTAACTGAAAATGAAAGAGAAAGATTGTATAGAAAGAATTAAAAAAAGGTCAGCTGACCTTTTTTTTGCTTAATTTGTAGAGCCTTTAATAACCTTTTTTAGAAAATCCTTTTTCTACTTGTCTTTCTTTTAATTCTGCTATTTTTTTATCAAATTCCTTATTTTTTCTACAAGTACCAGATACACCTGTGTATGTATCGCTTCTTTCTATTGCTAATTGAATTTCCTCTAAATCTTTTCTGGTGATGACATCTTTAAATTCTTCTGCTACTATGTTAAGAATTTCAATATTTTTTAAAGTATGACCTTCCTTATCTTCCAAAGTATCACAAGCATTACATTCATATATTTTTTCTTCAAGTACCTCCTTTATTAATGGTTCACCACATACTCCACAACCACATATTTCCATAAAATTCACCTCTTTGACCTTATTTTAATATATATATATATATATCAAGGTTAACTTAGAAAAAAGTGTAAAACTGAATTTTTAAGAAACATCAATAAA
>CAYTZW010000057.1:0-1836 GCA_964442785.1 uncultured Erysipelotrichaceae bacterium | reverse complement strand
TAAGTAATTGATTATTACACTTCTTTTTATTATGATTGAAGTGATTGGATAACGTAAGCCTTTTAGAGATAAAGTTCTCGTCATACAAAGTGTTATCCAACCTTCACATAATATATTCGTTTAAGCAAGTTGAGATTGAAATAGTTCTCGAGTAAAGAGCCAAAATGAGGATATGTAGAGGAGTTGGAACCAATCATAATATAAAGAATAGGAAGGAAAAAGAAAATGAAGTATGGAGTTGGAATTGATATTTCAAAGGGAAAAAGCACAGTAGCAATATTATCAGTTGCAGGAGAAGTAATTGAAGAACCATTTGAAATAAATCATGATATTAATGGATTAAATTTGTTGGAAGAAAAAGTAAAAGATGTACCAAAAGATGATTTAAAAATCGTAATGGAAGAAACAGGAACATATCATTTACCAATACTAGGTTATTTACTTGACAAGGGATATTTTGTGGTTACAGAAAATGCTTTAAAAATTAAAAAATATCTTGATCGAGGTTTAAGAAAAGCCAAAACAGATAAAAAAGATTCTTTAAAATTAGCAGAATATGTCTGTGATAATTGGTATAAGTTGAATAAAGTAAGAGAAAATAACGAAATATATGATAATTTAAGATTTTTATCAAGAAGATATTTAGACAAAATAGCAATACAAACAAAAGAAAAAATAAGCTTTTCTAATTTATGTGATTTATTGTTTCCGGGATATTATCAATTATTAGATGAAAACACATTTGTTTTAGGTTTAGAAATATTTAAAAAATATTATCATCCAGATATTGTTATAAATAAAAAACAATCTCAATTTGTTGCAGAGATTGATAAATTAGCAAGAAAATTAGGACATAAAGGAGTAGGAATTACTTTAGCAAATAAAGTATATAACCTAGCTTTTAAAACAATCAGCCCACGCCCTAACAATAAATATGCACAGCTTTCTGTAGAATGCTGTGTTGATGAATTAATATTAACAATCAAGTCATCCAATAAAATTATATCAGAAATGGACGAACTTGCAAGAGAATTGCCAGAATATAACGTTATAAATGAAATTCCTGGATGTGGGAAAAAGTTAACATCAAGAGTAATTGCAGAAATTGGAGATGTAAGAAGATTTAGGAATGCAGGAAGTATTATAGCATATGCTGGGTTAGATGCACCACCATATCAATCTGGACAATTTGAAGCAACAAACAGACATATTTCTAAACGAGGTAATAAATATTTAAGAAAAACTGGATATGAAGTAATGAAATCAATAAAAAGTAGTTGTAAAACAGATAATGAATTAAAATCTTATATTATCAAAAAAGAAAATGAAGGTAAATTAAAGAAAGTAGCAAAAATAGCAGGATTAAATAAGTTTTTGAGAATGTATTATGGAATTGTAAAAAAGACATATAAAGAACTAGAAATATGGTAATTCTTACTATTTGATAAGTTAAAAAAGCCTAGAAATAAATAGGTCTGCGTTAGCATGTTTAAAAATACAATTAAAAAAATCAAATAATTGTATCAAAAACTATTGATTTTTATTAGCAAGTTTGTATGCAAAAAATAGACATAGCAATATGTCCCTTGATAAAATAAAATTAGCAAATAACAAAGGGGAAATAGCTATGTCTGTAAATAATTATATCTTAAAAATATAAAAATATAATTTTTAACGAAATATTATGTAAAATTTTTGTTTAAAAATAACAATTATGTGTTAGAATCATGAGTTTGACAGTTGTGACATAAAAATAACAACTATATTTATTTAAAATTAAGTGTTATTTTTCAAAAATTGTAAATATTAAATAATTATTTCTTTTCAATAATATAT
>CAYTZW010000056.1:0-1861 GCA_964442785.1 uncultured Erysipelotrichaceae bacterium | reverse complement strand
AGGAGGTGGTGGCTCTGCAGGAGGTAGATAGTAAAAAACAAGTAAAAATACCAAAACAAATAAGATTAAAAACAGAGTTTTTTGTTGGATTTGGAATGGAGGAATTAATAAAAACACTCATAGTAGGAGCTATCGCAGGAGTTATTGCTTATATAGTTTATTTAATAACTGCACAAACAATAATTGCAACATTAATTGTAATTGGAGCAATAGTTGTTTCGGTAATATCTTTAATAAAAGGAAACAATAATTTCTCTATGGTAGATACCATTAAAAATATAATTAAATTTGAAACTATGCAAAAAGAGTATAGGTATGAGAGAGGTGATTTTAATAATAAAACTATTTCAAAAAAATAGAAAAATACAATCTTTAAATGAGTTCTTAAATATAAAAGATATAAAAAACAATTACTTGTACACATTAGATAATCAAGTAATTGTTTTTATTAAAGTAAATCCAATAAATATTGAACTTTTATCTGATAGTGAATTAGAAAGGAAGATGGATTCGGATGCAATAGAGTTCAGTAGTGAGCAATATCCATATAAAATTATGGTTATTCCAAGAGCAGTTGATATTTCTGAACATATTAGAGAACAAGAAGAATTAAAGAAAAAACTAGATGATGAGGTTTGTATTAAAATAATTAATAATAGGATAATTGCTACAACAGAGATTGTTGAAAATAAAAACATAATAGAAAATGAATTTTATATTATGCTATATGATAATGCAAAAGATAATATAGAAAATGAATTAAATAAAAGAGTAAATTTATGGATTAACAGATTAAGTAATTGTGAACTAAAGAGTGAAGTATTAGAAGAAAAAGAGATTATTTTATTAATCAAGAGTTTCACAATACCTGAATTTGCTAGAACGGAGGGGACAGATTATACAGATAATATTGTCAAAATTAAAAGAAAAGGAGTTTAATGTTAAAAACAAATGAAGTTTATAATATGGATTGTATGGAGGGAATAAAACTTTTAGATGACAACAGTATAGATTTAGTTGTTATAGATCCACCATATTTATTAAATTTAACAAAAGTAAAAAACACATCATCTTTTAATAATTATGCAAATGAGCTTATAGGATTAAAAGATGGATTTGATTTAAAAGTACTAGATTTGTTGGTACAAAAGATGAAAAAAATTAACATATATATTTTTTGTAGTAAAAGACAAGTTAAAGATTTACTGGATTATTTTATAAAAAAAGATTGTAATTATGAAATATTAACTTGGCATAAAATGAATCCAAGTCCATTAATCAATAATAACTATTTGCCTGATACAGAATATGTAGTTTTTGCAAGAGAAAAAGGTGTAAGGCTATATGGGAATTATTACACTAAAAGAAAATATTACATTTCAGGTGTAAATCAGGTTGATAAAAAGAAGTGGAAACATCCAACAATAAAGCCACTACCATTTATAGAGAACTTAATAATAAATTCAAGTAAAGTTGGAGATGTTGTTTTAGATTGTTATTGTGGAAGTGGAACTACACTCGTAGGAGCAATAAAAACTAATAGAAATTTCATAGGATTTGAAATAGATAAAAAATACTATGAAATAGCAAAGCAAAGAGTTGAGGAAGCTCTTGCAGGAGAATCAAATATTGAAACAAAAAATTCAAAATAATTATGAACTTATTGATTTAGTTACACCAATTCGGAGGATTAAGATTTGATAGTAACAAATTATATTTAGGAGATAGATTTTCAAAGATTTTTACAATAGTTCATTATCCATCAAATGCCGATATGGGATGGTTAGCAAAGTTGATAGAAAATACAGGAGCAATATTTTCTATTAATATTGAGCCAACAGATAATACAGAAATGATTGAA
>CAYTZW010000055.1:0-2017 GCA_964442785.1 uncultured Erysipelotrichaceae bacterium | reverse complement strand
AAGAAAAGAGAGAACTAACAAAATTAGAAGCTGAAAAAAGAGAGATATATAATCCAGATAATATTTTTAAGAAAAATAATTTAAAAGAAAATAATAAGGAAAATTCTATTAAAAATGAAGTTTCAATAGTAGAATATAAGGAGTCAATTATAAAGAGGATTATAACAAAAATAAAGAACCTCATAAAATGAGGGCAGGATAGCGTGCATCACGCAATGCCTGTACGCATTGAAGGACAAGCCTTCAAGAGTTAATCAAAGAACAAAATTTTTATGCAAAAGTGATGCAGAAATTCACCGGATGAACCCCTAAAAAATGCCGTTTAGAGTGCGAAAGTTCACTAAATGAACCCATTTTTAAGGAAAAGTTCACTCGGTGTACTAAAATTAGTTTACTTGATGAACAAATACATAATAAATAAATTACAAAGTTCACCGAGTGAACTAATAAATTAATTTTAACAATTCACTAAGTGAACTTTGGCAAGAAAAATATAAGGTTACAGATACACTAAGTGAATAAAAACAAAAAAGATTTAATTGACCTTTTCAAAAAAAGCTCGTATAATTGAAAAGGTCAAAACATTATTTTTACGTATAGCCATTCTTTTTTAATGGTAAATCATTAACACAATCATTTATTTTCAATAATTTTAATTTCTTAAAATAAGTTTTTTTAATCTTATAAGAAATCCAATAAAAACAAAAAATTAAATACAGAAAGGAAAATGCCTATGGAAATTGAACCTTTATTATACAAAGGTATAGAAAAAGAAAACAATATATTTTCAAATGTTGTTCAGCAATTTATTGAGTTGTTACAAGACAGCTTAAAAACAAATGAGTTAAAAGAAAATTTGCAGAATCAATATGCTCAAATTTTAAAAAATGATGAAACGATAGAATATAATATATTTTCAAAAGTTACAGGAAAAGATTATACAATATTATCTTTTCAAGATAAAGGAGAGAATATTATAAAGATTCCAAATTTACTTTTGCCAAAAGAAACAAATAGCAGAACAGTTTTAAATTATAAAAATGGAGAATTTGAAATAAATCAAGATAAAACTAAAATAAATAATAGAAACTGGGAAAAAGAACAAAAGACTGAAGAAATATTAAAAGAAGATAGAATCTATTTTGTGGATTCCCATAGAAATGACTATACAGAAGTGATAGCTGTTGATAATGGAAAAGAATATCAATTCAACTTTATGGAGGCCTATATAGGTCGCAGATTGAAAATAGACGTGAACGAGGGAGATTATATAATAGCAAAAGATGGTAAGTTTGAAAAATACGAAGGAAAAGTAAAGATAAAGGATAAAAAAACAGAAAGAATAATTGAAAATCGAGAACAAGAAATAGAAAATGATAAATTGAATAAACAAGAAAATTTAAAAGAAGGAAAAGAGTTTATAGTAAAAGAAGAAATAAACAGTTCAAATTTTATTGTTGAATCTATAGATGATAAAAAAGAATTACATATGGGATTTTATACGAATATAAATGAGCTAGAAGATTTACAAATACAAGGAATAGAAGATATTTATTGCTATGAAAGTAATAATGCAACTATAAACAATTTAAGCGAAGGTGATAAATTAGTTAGCAGAAATGGAAAAATAATAAAAGAAGGAACAGAAAATTTATTAGAAGACGATATTTCAAAAATAAAGCAATATACAGGAAAAAGTGGACAAATTTACCTTGTAAACAGAGTAGAAGAAAATTCAATAACAATAACAAATATAAATGACTTAAAAACGCAAACTGTAAAAAAAGAAGATGGAATAGATATAGAGGGTGGAGATTTTATAAAAACTAAAAATGTTGGATATGAGAGATATGATGGAAGTATAAGTATAGAAAGTGCAAAGATAAGAGATTATGTAAATTTGCAATACAACTATATATTATGAAACAAAGCAATACTATAGAAAGTGACAAAAGGGAAATGAAAGGGAATTGATTTTATAAAAACACCATAATATAATGATAACATAGAAATTTAA
>CAYTZW010000054.1:0-2042 GCA_964442785.1 uncultured Erysipelotrichaceae bacterium | reverse complement strand
TTTGATAAATCTAATTTTTTCATTCTTTCCTCCTATAATGGGATTTTCTATCCCTGATTATACACCATTATTTTATCACGAAAAATAATTATTTGCAATTATTATATTCATTTTTTTATAAACGCTTTCTTTTTTTTAAATTATAAAGAAGTTTGCAATATTTTAAGATTTTATACCCTTAATTCAGTTTATAATGAACTTTAGAATTCATTTTATATTGTTAAGCGTTTTCACTTTCAAGCTGTTATAACGCAAATTTCACATCTTTCTTTTTCAAATAAATTGTTTAAAGTATCCATCATCAATTAGTAATTGTAATACTTTTGCTTCCCGATGAATCATTAATACACTTTTTGGTCCATGTTCACAATTCATATTTATATCTATTGCTTTAATCGGATCAATAAATTCTAAAGTGAATTGTTCTTCAGATTCATAATCATCTAAATTTTGTATTGCCTTTTCTTCTTTCACTTTACATAAGTAATAATAATTATCTTGTACAAAAAAATCATAATCTTTATTTTGGCATTTTTCAAATCGATGAACATAACCATATTCTTGAATTGTTGTTCTTTCAATTATTAATCCTGCTTCTTCCAAAGTTTCTCTTATTAAGGCTTCTTCTAAAGTTTCATTTTGTTCTAATCCACCGCCTGGAAATTTATAATAATTATACTTAATCGAATGAACCATTGCTATTTTATGATCTTTTATTATTATAGATCTTGCGGAAGGTCTGATTAATATATTTCCATTTGGCGTTTCATTTGTGTTAGATATTTCAAATAACAATTTCATTTTATTTATCTCCTATATTTTTAATCTATCTTCATACTTTTTATATCAATTATACAATATACTACATTTCTTTAACTTAAATTTATGTAACAGTAAATAAAAACTAATTTTCATTTCCCATTATATCTGTCAAAAATTATTTTATCTATGAATATTTGCTATCTTGCTAATTTCATAAGCTATATCATCAGAAACCGATTCATAATAATTTTCAGGGATAAAATAGCCATGCTCGGCTTTATATTTTAAATGTGTTAATACTTTTTTAAAATGATACCACCTAACAATACTTTATTATCACCTTTTATAGTATACTTTCTATAGCAGGTGTTTTATTATGACTTAATTAGTTTACTTAATATTATTTATTTGATTTATAAGGAGGTTGATATTTTAAATTAGAATAAAGAATTAGTTTAACAATACTTAAAAGAAAAAGAGCATAATGGTTTATCATTTGCTCAAATTTCGAAGCTTACTGGATACTCTATTTCATACTTAAAAAAGCTAAAAATCAAAGTTGAAAAAGAGGATATTAAATCTTTAAAAACTCATAAAGGAATTAATATATATTATAACAAAATAAGAAACAAAAGTCAATTTTTGTTCCTTATTTGTTCCTTATTTGATTTTTTTAAACAAACATAAATTGTTATTTTTTTTAAACAATTTTTTATACCGAATTTCTATGAATTTTTACACATCTTATAGAGTGTTTAACAAATAAACGTAAAATGTTCATTTTATAATATATTATTTAATTAATTACAAAAGTTTATTTTAAGAGATTTGGCGTATAAACTTAATTTTAACGAATCATTTTTTTCAAAATTGGTATTTTATAAAACATTTTATTATTGGACTTTAAAAATTCCTATTTCAGTCTATCGGTTATTGTCTCATAGTAATAACCGTATGTTTTGTCATTGATTATTCTTGTTTCACCAGATGGTCTATCCTTATCAAATCTTCTTTCTAACAATGTTTCAAAATCCTCATTTAAATAACATTCAACATAAATATCCTCATTTGCAAAGTAGGTTATTTGAATTGTTTTATACTCTTTATCACCATATTTTAATAAATAAGTTTTAGAATGTTTAAAATATGTACTTGTTTCTCCACCCCAATTTTTAATAAAGTCTTCATCTTTGTAAGTCTGAATCTTTTTTGTTCCATTTACTATATCAATTTTAGCAAGAAACTCACATTTTTCATTTTCATGTCTAGCAACAAGTGAA
>CAYTZW010000053.1:0-2103 GCA_964442785.1 uncultured Erysipelotrichaceae bacterium | reverse complement strand
ATCCATTGATAATGAGTCTGCTTGAATTTTTTGTTCATACCAATAATCTTCAAAATTTGGGACATATAAAATTATATTTTTCATGTTTTCTCCTTCTTATATTAAAGTTTTCCACAAGCCGGTATTACCTCTATTTTATTTAAAATTTTATCATTTCTACCCATAAAATGCAAAAAGGAATAAAAAATTTAGTCACATTTTATAAGGGTTTGAAAGCGTTTTTCCTCATTCTTCCATTAACCAGTTAATAACGACTTTCGATAAACTTTTTTGTGCTTCATTCTTTGGACTTTTTTCCATAAAAAACCTTCCTTTCTTTTTTATAATTAAAATTTTATTATTGATTATATCACGTCTTTATTTATAAAGTAAAAAGCCTCAAAACTCTAACATTTAAGTTTTTCCTTTTTACATTTTTCACCCCAATAATAATTAGTTTCTTTCTAAGATTTCAATTACTATATCCTTTACAGAATTCCAAGTATTCTTTAAACTCTCATAGCTTAATGTTTCTTCAACTTTCGCAAATGGTGTCCAAATAATATCATGAGTATCTTCACATTGATTATCACTTGCACCTTTATCCACAGCAAAAAACATATAACAAATGCAATTTTCTCCTCGTGGTGTAGTATATTTTTCTAGGAAAGGTTCATATTTATCTACTATTTTAGCAATCCTTTTTGTTTCTTCTGCTGTCTCCCTTACAGCGGTCTCTTTTAACGTTTCTCCTTTTTCCACATGTCCTTTTGGAAATGAATAATCATCTTGCTTTTTTCTATAAATTAATGCTATCTCCTTAGTTTCTTTATTTATTAAAAAACATCCTGCTTTTTCAATAATCATATAATTACTTTCTTTCATTAAAAATTCTCCTTTACCTTTGATAAATTCTCATTTATTATTATCTTTCAGGTTATCCTCCTTTCTTTAGCTTTTCTTATGTTTCCATTACCCTATTTTTTACTTAAAATTATTAAAATAATGTAAAAAGAATCTATAATTTTAGTCCCATTTTATAAGAGTTTGAAAGTGTTTTTTCTTATTCTTCCATTAACCAGTTGATACTTGTCTTATGAAACACTTCTTGACTATTATTTTTTTCCATCTTTTTCACTTCCTTTTTTATTATTTTATAGGTTCTAAATACATTACTTCTTTACCCAATTTCTTTGCATATTCAATTTCTTTACTAGTTGAACTTCCGATATATCCATTAACATTAATTACATAAATAGCATCACTAATTTCAATTTTATTATAATGCAATTCTGCTAAAATTTGTTGTTCATTTTCACTAAATTTATCATTACTATAAACACACTGAATAACAACATATCTATTATTAATTTCCAATTCTTTAGCTATTTCCATCATCTTATCTTTGAATTTCATACTACCACAAATAGTAACAATTTTATTCATATTCTAAATCTCCTTTAAATCAATTTATATTATATATCATTTTTATATTTAATATTAATAGTTTTATCATTATTTATATAAATAACATTTACTTTTTCATATAAATATTTTCTTGCTATATCATCTGTTTTTAATTCCTCTAAAATCATCTTTTCAAGTTTGGCTTTTTCAATTGAATGGCTTGTACAATTTTTCTTAAAATAGTTCGTGCAATAATAATATTTTTTATTTTTACCACCTTTTAGAAACATCTGACCTTTACAATCACTACATCTTATAAATCCTGATAAAATTTCAAAATCTCCGTTTCTATTAGTTCTAGTAGTATAATTATCTAAAATATTTTGAACTTTATCAAATGTTTCCTTACTAATAATTGCTTCGTGATGATTTTTGATAACAATCCAATTTTCTTTATCTATATTTATTTTCTTATCAACTCTATAATTTAATTTTCTTTTCTTACCTTGAAATAATGTTCCTATATAATTTTCATTTCTTAATATTTTGTTCACCATTTCAGGGTTCCATTTTTTCTTTACCATTGCATCTTTATTCGTGTTAATATTTAAGTACTCACTTGGAGTTAATATATCATTTTGATTTAAAAAGTCAGCAACTTGTTTTCTACTTTTACCATCAAGTATCATATCAAATATTTTCTTTATTATGTGTGAT
>CAYTZW010000052.1:0-2488 GCA_964442785.1 uncultured Erysipelotrichaceae bacterium | reverse complement strand
TACTTTTTAATAAAAACTTGTTTTATTTTTATTTATTTAGAATACAATAGCATACAAAAATAATCCAAGTCAACACTTTTTGTGAGGAAAGTGACAAAATTAGTTGTTGATTAATTCAATTTATGGTAAAATTAAATTGTATAAAACAAAAAGAGGTGTACTTTAATGAAAGATAAAACATTAGCTAGTGTTGTTAAAGAAGCTAGAGAAAAATTAGGTATTTCACAAAGAGAATTATCTAGAAGAACAGGTATTGATAATAATACAATTTCTACGATAGAAAAAGGAGAAAGAAAAAAGCCTAATATACTATCATTAAGAAAGTTAAGTGTTGTTTTAAATCTTGATTATAGAAATTTAATGGAATTATGTGATTATAGTAAAGAGGAAATAAAAGCGATTGCAGATAATAATTATTCCTGAGTTTTGCAGTAACATACTTTTTAAACAGTCATCTAGCCCTTACAATATAAGGCTTTTATTTTGTCAAGTTTTTGATATTTTTATGTTGTACAATTTAATACAATGTGATATAATTGATATATAAGGTAGTGATAACATGTCTTTATTCATTAAAAAATATAAGTATCCAAACGGCAAAACTTATTGTTCAATTGTTGATGGTTATCGAATTGATGGCAAAGTTAAACAACGTGTTGTCAAAAAATATGGCTATTTAGAAGATTTAGAAAGTTTATACGATGATCCAATTAAATTTTTAAACGATGAGTTAATACGCTTAAAAAAAGATTTTGAATCAAAAGTTACTGTTACTTTCGATAAAAAAGAATATAACAATTTTAATGACGACACATTTAATATTGGTTATGCTTATTTAAAACGCATATTTCAAGAATTAAATATATCAAATGTTCTTAAAAATAAACAGTACAATACCAATATAGAATATTCTTTATCTAAGGCTTGTGAATTACTAACCTACTCAAGAATATTAAATCCAGGCAGTATAAAATATATTTATGAACATAAAAAAGAATTTTTTGAACCATTTGATTTAAGGCTTGATGATTTATATCGTTCCTTAAAACCTTTATTAGAATGTAAAGAAGATATTTTTAAAACCATATGGGAAAATACAAAAGATACATATAACAGAGATGCGTCCACTTCTTATTATGACTGTACCAATTATTATTTTGAAATAGAATATGATGATCAAGATATTGTAAACAATAATGGCGAAACAGTAAAAAAAGGATTACGCAAAAGAGGACCTGAAAAAAATCATCGTCCAGACCCTATCGTTGAAATGGGGTTATTACTTGATAAACAAGGATTTCCTATTTCTTACAATTTGTTTTCAGGTAATACTTCGGAGAAAGAAACACTTGTACCTGAACTACAAAAAATTAAAAGAAGACATAATATTGACAAAGTAATTGTGGTTGCTGATAGAGGACTTAATTGCTCCGATAATATGATTAAAACTGCTGGTATTGATTTAGACAAAGAAAACAGAGATGGATATGTCTATGGACAATCTATTAGAGGTGCTGATAATGAATTTAAAAAATGGGTATTAAGTGATGGATATAAAATTGATAAAATAATTAATGATGATGGCGAAGAAATAATTTTTAAACACAAATCAAGAATTCATCCTAAAAAAATGTATGTCACAAGAGATGATAAAGGGCTTACTAAAGGCGGAAATAAGAAGAAACAAGCAATAACTGTTGACCAAAAGCAAATGGTTTACTATTCGCAAAAATATGCTGATAAACAAAAAAGAGATAGACAAATGATTATTGAAAAAGCGAAGGATTTAATTAAAAATCCTAGTGCCTATACTAAAGCAACATCTTATGGTGCCGCTGGTTATGTTAATAATATAAAGTATGACAAAGAAACAGGAGTAGTTATCGAAGACTCCACTTTATCTTTAAATGAAGATAAAATTAACGAGGAAGCTAAATATGACGGTTATTATTCAATCGTTACTTCAGAAGAAAATTTAAGTGATTTAGAACTTAGAAACATTTATAAAGGACTTGCTAAAATCGAAGAAACTTTTAAAATAACTAAATCTGAATTTAATGCTAGACCAATAAATGTAAGACTTGAAGACCATATTGATGCACATTTTCTTATTTGTTTTATTTCACTAGTTATTATAAGAATACTTGAAAATAAAACTAATGAAAAATATTCGCTTAAAAATTTACTAGAGAAAATGAAAAATTTTAAATGTACACACGAAACTGGAAATTTATACAAGTTTATTGGTTATAAATCTGAGATACAATATTTAAATCTAAAATTAAATATGAATTTAGATATGAAATATAACACTAGAGAAGAAATTAAAAAAATTTTACGATATTGAAAAGTATGGGATATTGTACAACACTCAAAAAAGGGCTTTTGCCCTTTTTTTACAATACCTAACAGGATTTTGCTGCAAAACTAAAGACTTTAATGAAAGATAAAACATTAGCTAGTGTTGTTAAAGAAGCTAGAGAAAAAT
>CAYTZW010000051.1:0-2669 GCA_964442785.1 uncultured Erysipelotrichaceae bacterium | reverse complement strand
TTTTTTATTTGTCATATTTCGTTTTTTAAATTTGGATTAAATTTTTTATTCCTTATCATTTCTATTTCTTTTTTATATGGAGCATTTTGCTCAATATATGGAGTTTCTAGTATTTTTATAGTATGAGATAGTCTTTCGTTATAAACAACTTCAAGCAACGGGTTAAATCCAATTTGTCCAAAACCAATGTTTTCATGGCGGTCTTTATGAGAATTTAAAGAATTCTTGGAATCATTTACGTGAACTACTTTTATTCTATTTAAGCCGATAATTGAATCAAAATGGTCTAATATTACTTCTAAATTGTTAACAATATCATAACCTGCATCAAATATATGACACGTATCTAAACAAACTCCTATTCTTTCTTGGTCTTCAACACCACTTATAATATCCCTTATTTGCTCAAAAGTCTTGCCAATTTCACTGCCTTTTCCTGCCATTGTTTCAATTAAAATCATTACTTTTTGAGTATTTTTTAAAGCAATATTTAATCCTTTTACTACTTGTGGTAAAACTTTTTTAAAATCTTCTTTTAAGGAAGAACCTGGGTGAAGTACTAAATAAGAAAATCCCATTTGAGATACTCTATTTATTTCATCAATTAATATTTTTAAACTAAATTCAAATTTATCTTGGTCTAAATTAGCTAAATTAATGATATATGGAGCGTGAACAACGACATTTTCTATTTCGATATTGTTTTCTTTCATTAAGGAAATAGCTTCTTTTATTTTTAGTTGATTAATAGGAGTTCGAATACTATTTTGAGGTGCTCCTGTATAACACATAAAAGTATTAGCGTTATATTCGATTGCCTGTTTCACACTTCCTAAAAGAAAAGAAGGTGCATTCATATTAACGTGCGAACCTATGATTAATTTATTGTCCATTTTTCATTGACCTCGTTCTTTCCTTTGCTCTTTCTTGTTGTCTTTTTTTAATATCCTCTTTTATGACTTGTCTTTTATGTTTACTCTTTACTTTAGCAACAGCTTCTTTGACCTTTTTCTTGTAATTAGGCTTTACTTCTTTACTTTTTGTTTTCCTAACAACTTTTTTTATTTCATTATTTAAACTTTCTTCATTTTTAGAAAGCTTACGTTCTCTTTTCTTAAATGGAGTAATCGTATTATTTTTAATAATTACATCTTCAATTACAATTCCTGAATTTTCTTTTAAATCATTAAGATTTTTCTTTTCTTTTTCATTGTAAAGAATATAGCAAGTTCCCGTTTGATACATTCTTCCTGTTCTTCCTGCTCGATGAAAAAAGTATTCTTTTTCTTTTGGAAAATCGATATTAATAATATGAGTAACACTGCTTATATCTAATCCTCGACTAGCGATATCAGAGCATACTACATAAGTAAATTCTTCATTTAAAATCCTTTTGTAAACTTGTTTTCTTTCTCTTGATTCTAAATCTCCGTGTAACATTCCAACACTTATCCCTGCCACGTTTAGTTTGTTATAAATTTTTATAACATCAGTTTTTTTAGAAGCAAATATTAAGCATACATAAGGATTTATACATTTTGTTAATTCTAAAACGACATCTTCTTTTTCTTTATGTTTTACATCTATGCTTTTAAAAGATACATTAGAAGAAGTTTTTTCGTTTATTTGAACCATTTTAGCATCTGTAAGGTATTTCTTTATAAAAGGTTTCATTTCTTTGCTTAAAGTGGCACTAAAAGCCAAAATTTGAACATTTTTAATTCTACTTACAACATTATCTATATCTTCCATAAAATTCAATTCAAAAATCATATCTATTTCATCTAAAACTATTGTTTTAACAGTATTGATATTAACTTTAGCATTAGTAACACAATAATCTTTTATTCTTCCAGGAGTACCAATAATGATTTGGCAAGCAGAAGATGTATCATCTTTTTTTCTTTCAATTCCCCCTACTAAAAGTTTTATATTAATGTCCTTATTAAACAAAGAAAATTCAACTGCCATATTATAAATTTGAGTAGCTAATTCCCTAGTAGGAGAAATAATAATTGCTTGTAACTTATTACTAGAAAAATCTATTTTTTCCATTAAAGGAAGCAAAAAAGAATGGGTTTTACCACTTCCTGTTGAAGACAAAGCGATAACATTTTCATTTTTCAAAACAAGAGGAATTACTTCTTGTTGAATTTGAGTTAATTCCTTAAATTTTTTATACTCAATAAGTTGTTCTATAAATTGTTTCATTAATATCACCAGTTTTTATTATACAAAAACATTAACAAAAAGTCTATTTTTACATAAACTAAAACAGGAGGAAAAATATGTATTCATTTAATCCTTATCTAACTTCCTCAATGATAGGAAGTCCTATTCCCTTTTCTTTACCAGGTTCTACTGCTGGTATTGCAACTGCTGCTAAAAAGTTCTCTTGGTCAGGAATTTTCAATAGCATTGGAAAAACAGTAGGAACAGTCAATCAAATTATCCCTTTATATCAAAACGTCAAACCTATTATTACTAATTCTAAAACTTTATTAAAAGTAATGAAGGGTTTAAATAGCCCTGTTTCTAAACAAGTAAAAGAACCTGTCAACGCTTCTTTTAAGCCAAAAGAAGAAAAAATTATAGATACTCATTTTGTAGAAGAAGAAAAAGTAGAAATAGTATCCCAAAGAAATCCTGCTAAACCTTTTTTTAATTAA
>CAYTZW010000050.1:0-2772 GCA_964442785.1 uncultured Erysipelotrichaceae bacterium | reverse complement strand
TCTACCATAATTTTTCTCATAATAATTCTATTTCCTGGAGAAACAATGAATAAGCATTGTCCTATTCCTGCTCCACCAATGAATGATTTTTCTTCTTTTGAGAAACCACCAACAGAAGCATATAAGTCAACAAGGGATTGTAAATCCGCTGGGTTTAAACCAAAAATAAATGAATATTGACAACCATTTATAATCGCTGTTGTTTGTTTTTTGATATTTGCACTTCCAACGAAGTCATTTACGTTTTGAGTAATTATTGTAAATATACCATTGTACTTTCTAATACGCTTAATCATTTGATACATAAATTGTAAAGCGTGTGGGTTCTTTTCATCAATGAATACGTGGGCTTCATCGACATAAATTGCAACGTATCTTTTTGTTCCGTGTCTTAAGTTATATTCCCTGTTTTTAGTTACTTCACATTCAAGGAATTTTAAAATTAACATCATTTGAGTATTCATTACACGGTCATTTTTAGCAGATGTAATTCTTTTAAAGTCAAAATGGATTAAATCGCTAGCACTTGCATCAATAGTTGTGTAACCATTCCACATAGAAGACAAAGAACCACCTGTTCCAAATCTATTAAAGTAAACTCTTAAATGCTTTAAAGCTGTTAAAGTTTCAATATTGTTATTTAACTTGGTTTCTTTTTCTATTTCTTTTTCCATAACCATTATAGCATCATCTATAATAGGGAAATCTTCTGGTTTAAGTTTTTCAATTTTCGTTTCTTCATTAATGCCCATTACAGCATAAACTTTAGAGAAAATACCGGATAAGATAGTTAATTCATAATCAGTCATATCAGGAATTAAACTTTTAAAGAAAGACTCCAAGAATTGTATTTGTAAAGAGAATTGAGCTTCACTTGCTCCTTCAACATCATCTTCCATTTCAGGGAAAATATGGAAAGGATTAATACGACCATTTATTGCTCCACCAACATCTATTGTTTTTCCTCCAAGGTTTCTTGTTAAAATATCATACTCACCTTCAGGGTCAACAATAAAGCATTTTGTACCACTTAATAACTCTTTTACAATCATTTTTTTAGTAAAATAAGATTTACCTGAACCTGATTTACCAATAACCATCATATTAGAGTTAGTTCTACTTGGAGATCTAACTTTTGGATCGAAGAAGATTAAACTTTGGTCATTATAGCCTAACAAAAATCCTCTTTTATCGTTTAAGGTTTGGAAAACAAAAGGGAAACCTGCTCCTAATGTTTCACAAGGAATATCTCTACCTGTAGCTTCCATAATTGGATCTTTGGCAGTTGGCATAATAGATATGAAACCATCTATTTGACGACATATAAGTTTATCAACTCTTAAAGATTGTTCACGACAAATATTGACGGCAACTTTAATATTTTCCACTAACTCATTGGAATTGTTACCATAAACCATTAATTCAATGCTTGTTAATTTAAGCATTTCATCTCCTCTTTCAATGTCTTGCAAAACACTAACGAAAGTTTCAATTTGTGTTTCATAAGCAATACTTGCAGAGGTTTTATTTCTACCTAAGGCTTGCGTTTTAACTTCCGTAATAGCCTTATCCATTAATCCTTTAGCTTCAGTTGTTGAAACTGGTTTTAAATTCAAAACACAGGTAGAAGAAGGTACACTAAATACTCCCACTAACCAACCAGGACCAACAGATAAAGGATAGTCATAAATTGACATTATTTTAGCGTCAAGATTATTCAATTTTATTTTAGTTGTTGCAAATTGAATTTTTTGAGGAGCTATAGTGTCTTTAATATTGTTGTCATTTTCTTCAAGTAATGCTTCAACTTCATTTTCTTTAACTTGTTTATCTGGGTTGTAGAAATGGTGGAAGAAACGAATTAATTCATTTCTATTACATACTGAAGGATCTAACTTTAATTGAGTTAAAGCAGAAACTAAATTACTGGTAACAGATAATAATTCTTCAATCGTAGGATTATAAATAACGATGTAAAATTCATTTTTATATATTTTATTCTCACTGTTATAAGACTCCAAGATAAGTTTATCATTAATTACTAAACCTAATCTTGTATCATACGAGATTTCGTCCATATCTCCATCATTAAATTTACTATGTTGCAATCTTAAAAGTTCATCTTCATATTCTATATTAGAAGAATAATCAGTAGGTCTTTCTAGTTTTACGATAGACATTTGTTTATTAACGCCTCTTAAAGCTCCTGCTAATCTTTGCAAAGCAATAACCATTTCTTCTTGGCTCATCAAATATAAGTTAATTGAATTAACTTTAACTACCATAGCAACAGTATCATTTTCATAAACAACGTGATCTCTTTCAATCTTCTTGATAGGAATTAAAACAGATACATCACGGAATTGACTAGAATTACTTTTTGCCATTTCTAATCACCTTCCTTTTCTTGTAATCTTTAGAACTAGATAAATAGTTATAAATTGTTTTAATTGATTGATACGATTTTTGAGTAGGAATAATAGGTGAAGGAAGGACTAAAACTAACCCCACGATTAAAAGGATAATTGCCACGATTGCTTTAGGCAAAAAAGGTAAAACATCTATTTGCATAAACATATAAGCCCCAATTACCGCAAAAGCAACAATTAAGCATTCAACTATACCTAGACCTTTAAAAATTTCCAGTTTAACAGTTCTAGCAGATTTAGGAATTAAATATGCCATATAATCACTCCCCATCAAATTAATTAGATTATACTATAAACTTCATAAATAAGAAATTTATTTTATTTTTTATTAGCAAAAATTATT
>CAYTZW010000049.1:0-2787 GCA_964442785.1 uncultured Erysipelotrichaceae bacterium | reverse complement strand
TAGAACTTGAAAATGGTGATTGGTGTGCTTTTGAAATTAAACTTGGTGCGAAGAAAATTGATGAAGGTGCAGAAAATTTAATTAAAGTTTGCAATGAAATTGAAAAGAATGGTGGCAAAGGGCCAAAGATTAAGTGCGTAATATGTGGATTATCAAATGCAGCATATCAAAGACCTGACGGAGTTTATGTTGTACCAATTACTGCATTAAAAAATTAAAACATTACTTAAACAAATAAAAAATATGCAAGGTGTGTTTTGCATATTTTTTTAATCTATACGAAATTAGTTATGTGCTTTTTTATGTTTTCTTATAATAATCACTTCAATAGCTAACAAAGAAGAAATTATAATCATTGAAACAAATAACATATAATTAGATTTTCTAATGTTTTCTTTAATTACAATGTTAGAAGTAGTTAGGGCTACTGGTTCTAGCGAAGATATTTTCTCAATATGATTTTCTACTTCAAGAGCAAAATTAGTAGTAGCATCAGTATCCGTAACTATATTTAAAGAACCTGATTTAGCAAAAATTGTAGTCAAGTTTGTACCACTTAATCGAACATATAATTCAAAATCACCTACTAATCCTTGAGGAGTTGTCCAAGAAGAAGCAAAGAATGTAGAAGCAGAAACAGTAACTCCATAATTTGTAAAACCTGCATTTAATGTTTCAGATGTTGCATAGTTACCATATTTACCAATGAAATAAGTAACATCTGCATTTTTATAAATTTCTTGAATATTATTAGAAGATGCTTTAGTGAAAGTTATTTTTCCATTGCTAAGTGTAGCAGTAGCTAAAATAGCATCAGTTGCGACAATGTTAGCAGCAGCACCTAATTTAATATAATAAACAGAACTATTACCTGCAGCATCATAAATTGTAATTTCATATCCTTTATTAGATGAAGTAGATGATATTGTCATAGAAGAACTAGTAGCACTTGAAGTTTCTTTTGTTGTAGTATTTTTAATAGTTGCTTTACTAAATACCGACTTATAGTTACCTAATTCATCGATAAAATAAAATTCTTTTGAATTACCAACTATATAATTAATAGTACCACCAGCGACTAAACGAGTTCCAGAAGTAGAACCTTCTCTTGCAATAGGAGCTGTTTTATCTATTTTTATAGCAGTTGTTTGTGTTAATACACTAGAAGCATTACCAACATTGTCTAAAACTCTAAAATAAACAGTATTTTCTCTTTCAGCACTCCAAGTTCCTACTGTGTTATTTGCAGTAGCATAACCACTATCCCAGTCATTATACCAATTAGTTTTATCATAACTATATTGATATTTAGCAAAACCACTTTTAGCATCAGTTGCACCACTTAAAGTAATCTTAACATTTTGATTAGTCCAATTACCATTGCTAGAATTAACAACTTTAACTCCACTTACAACAGGAGCAGTGGTGTCGATTTTAATATATGTTGTTTGAGTTATATTAGAAATATTACCAACCTTATCAACAACTCTAAAATAAACTTTATCATCTCTTTCAGCAGTCCAAGTACCGTGAGTGTCATTTATTTCATATGCTCCGCCCCAATCACTATACCAAGTACTATTGTTATAACTATATTCATATTTAGAGAAACCACTATGAGCATCAGTTGCACCGCTTAAAGTGATAGTAACTCCTTTATTAGTCCAATTACCATTACTAGAATTAACAACCTTAACTCCAGTTACAACAGGAGCCGTTCTATCTACCCTAACTTGTTGAGAACCAGCATTTTTAATATTACCCGCAGCATCTCTTATAAAAGCATAGTAATATGTATCAGTTTGAGTGGTAATATCAAATGATGATACAGATTGCCAAGAACAATTATTACTGCTACTAGAAGTAGTAAAACAATATGGAGTAGATGAAAGACCAACCCCAGCATCACTAGCACCATTTATAGAAATAGTAACACTATATTTCCAAGATGAACTTCCACCTGTATAACTTGTAATTGTAGGAGCAGTTGTGTCATTCCCTTTAATTATATATTCAAAATTCAA
The DNA here is from genome assembly GCA_964442785.1 of uncultured Erysipelotrichaceae bacterium. GTDB lineage: Bacteria > Bacillota_I > Bacilli_A > RFN20 > DUOF01 > SIG223. Next base: position 763 of record CAYTZW010000049.1, on the reverse strand, counting down.
ATCACCACTATATGAATATCCTATATAATTTGGAGTTTTACCTGAATAAGTAGCGGCATTGCCTGCATTATCTTGACCAGTATAATAAATCCATAAATAGTATGTGGTATCGCTAGTTACAGTAGGAGCAACAGTGTAAAAAGATACTTTATAGAAACTTTCGCTATCAAAATCATCTTCCCATACAGAAGGATAAGAACTAGAACTAGTAGACCAACCATATTTATAGTAGGTAGAAGCAGAATAATAATTCCATACACCAGAATCATCATCTGTTAACTCTACATAAATACTATCACCAGAATTAATGTAATAAACATCTCGTGTATACCATTCAGGAGCAGTGGTATCACTTGGCTCTGGTTCAGGTTCAGGTTCTGGTTCAGGTTCTGGATCTGGATCTGGATCAGTAGTACTTGAGCCACCTGATGAACTTTTATATATTGTTATACCTATCTCCCAAACTTGCCAAACATCTCCACCATTATATAAATCAATAATAGTTATTTGATAAGTGATATCATCATAATCACTTTGATATAAATAATAGGTATAAGTTCCACTTAAATCTTCACACTCATACATTTTTGTGTCGCATATACTACCACTATCAGCAGACAAATAAACATTTACCTCACTATTAAAACTATAACTATAGTAAACGTTTTCACCATTTCCATAACAAGTAGTACAAATATCATAAGCAGATCCATAATATTGACCATCGCCTGAGATATCAATGTTTATATTTTCTATTTCTTCA
>CAYTZW010000048.1:0-3477 GCA_964442785.1 uncultured Erysipelotrichaceae bacterium | reverse complement strand
TAAGTTAACAATTTAGAAAAACTCAAAAAATTTGCAATTTTTCCAAGTTTATATTGTAATCCTAATAAATCCTTTATAGTACCAATGGACTGTTCAATCTTCATAACTAGATCTAATTCTAAAATGTTAACATCTAAGATTTATTATTTATTGACAGGAAGAATAATTGAATTTACCACATATCCATTTTTATATGATGAAAGTATTAAATTTAGAGAGATAAATAGTATTGATATTGTTAAAAATTCTTTTTATGATTATTTAAAACTAGATAGATATCCTTTTAGATTTAGTTCAAATATGGAACAAGATTAAATAAGGTATTGACACATATAATAAAAGGTATTATTATGGTTTTTATCTAATAGTGTTAGATATTTTTTTGAGGAGGATAAAAATGGTTACTTCAATGGATTTTTATCGTTTGCTTTTAAATCATAAATCAAGAAAGCTAAATGAAATTTTACAAGAAGGATTTTCTCGAATGTATTATATTTTAAGAATTTTAGTAGAAAAAAACGGTGAAACAACAGCAGGAGATATTGCTTCTATTTTAGGGGTTAGTACTCCACGAGTGGCGGTTATGTTAAAAACTTTAGAAAAAAAAGGTTTAGTTTTGAAAAAGAAGTCTTGTCTTGACGGAAGAAAAACGATTGTAAAAATAACGGAAAAAGGAACTAAGGTTATCGAAGAAAGAAAAGATAAATTATTTGATTCTTTAGAAAGTTTGTTATTGAAATTAAATGAAGAAGAAACGGATAATTTTTACTTTTTGTTAGATAAAATATTAAGTTAGGAGGGCATTATGTTAAGATTAAAAGATATAAAAAAGGATTATATTGTTGGTGATAGTACCGTTCACGCTTTGAAAGGTATTAATCTTGATTTTAGAAAAAGTGAATTTGTATCTATTTTAGGACCTAGTGGTTGTGGTAAAACAACTTTGCTTAATATCATTGGTGGGTTGGATCATTATACTTCAGGTGATTTATTAATAGATAAAATTAGTACTAAAAATTATAAAGATAAGGATTGGGATTTATATCGAAATCATCGTGTAGGTTTTATTTTTCAAAGTTATAATCTTATTCCTCATCAAACGATTTTAGAGAATGTTGAATTAGCTTTAAATATTTCAGGAGTAGAAAAAAAGGAAAGAATTAAAAAGGCTAAAAAAGCACTTGATAAGGTAGGTTTAAAAAATCAATATAATAAAAAACCTAATCAATTATCAGGTGGTCAATGTCAAAGGGTTGCAATTGCAAGAGCTTTGGTTAATGACCCTGAAATTTTACTTGCTGATGAACCAACTGGAGCTTTGGATAGTGAAACAAGTGTTCAAATAATGAATTTAATTCAAGAAATCGCTAAAGAATGTTTAGTTATTATGGTTACACATAATCCAGAACTAGCTGAAAGATATTCTACTCGTATTATAAAATTGTTAGACGGTGAAGTGATTTCGGATTCTAATCCTTATAAAGAAAATAAGGAAAAAGTGGTTGTTTCTAAAAAAATAGAGAATAATAAAAAAGCTAAATTGTCTTTTTGGTCAGCATTTAAGTTGTCTTCAAAAAATTTGTATTCTAAATTAAAAAGAACGATTATGGTTTGTATTGCTGGTTCTATAGGTATCATTGGAGTGGCGACTGTTTTAGCTGTTTCAACTGGTGTTCAAAGCTATATTAATAATATGCAAAATGATATGTTGTCGGGAAATCCAATTACGATAAGTGAAGAAAGCATTGACCTTAATTCTTTGATGTCATCAAGTGGCTTTTCAAATACGAGTGAGGCCATTAAAAAGTCTGTAAAAGACGGATATGTTAATATTGATTCAATGATTGAGTTTTTAGTGGCTCGTAGCAATGATTTATCATCTTTGATTATTTCTAATGATTTAACTCAAGATTATGTTGATTTTGTTTATCAAATGCCTAAAGAATATTATTCTGCAATCGTCAGTTATTATGGTATTGATATGGAAAATAATATTTATACTGATTATTATTTTAATAACGAAAATGGCGAAAATATGTCTATTTCTACGGCTTTACAAATATATACTTCTTTATTAGAAAAAACGGAATATAGTAATTTTGCTTCTTATGTTTCTACGGCCGTAAATGGTTTTATGCAAGCTCCTAATGATGAAGAATTTATTTTATCTCAATATGATATTATATCTTCTGCTACTACTAGTAAAATTGCTACTAACTCTAATGAAATAATGTTAGTTGTTAGTGATGATACGGAACTTTCTGATTTGTTATTAGCGGAACTTGGTTATTATTCTCAAGAAGAATTTATGAATTTAATTTATAAAGCCACTGAAGATGATAGATTTAATCCTGATTTGTATGATGATAAAATTAGTTATGATAGATTATTGAATAAAACATTTACTTGGTATCCTAATGATACTGTTTACAACAAAGTTAATGATAATCCTAATAGTCCTTTTACCTATAATGCTTATGCAAATGATGCTTGGACAAGTGGCAAAGAATTAACAATTACCGCTATTTTACGACCTAAAGATAATGTGTCATATGGTTGTTTGGAAAGTGGAATTTATTATACTTCTGCTTTGACTGAAGAAATAATTGCATCTTCTCTTAATTCAGAAATAGTAAAGTATCTTCTTGATAATGAATTGGAAGGATTTACTAGTTATACTATGAATGGTAGTAATATAGGTATAACTTATTCATATCAATTTGAATATGGCGATACCACTTATAATGAAATAGGTTTAGTAGGTTCGATGTCTACAACTAACATTCTTATTGGTTCTATGACAGGACAAACGATGCCTAATTATCATACTTTATCATTACGACAACTTGGTGGGAATGAATTACCTAATGAAATCGAAGTTTATCCTACTGATTTTAAATATAAAGATGATGTTACTAGTTATTTAAGTAAATGGAATTCTAATGAAACTTTGGTTGTAAATGGTAAAGAAATAACTAGTGAAGAAAGAGAAAAAGTTGAATATTCTGATAATCTCCAAATAGTTATCAACTTAATTAATAATTTTATTAATGTTATAACTATTGCCCTTGTTGCCTTTACTGCCTTATCCTTAGTGGTTTCTACTGTTATGGTAGCGATTATTACTTATGTTTCTGTAATGGAAAGAGTAAAAGAAATAGGAGTTATTCGTTCTCTAGGTGGAAGAAAAAGAGATGTTTCAAGTTTATTTATAGCGGAAACATTTATAATAGGTAGTGTTTCAGGTATTTTAGGAATTGGAATTACTTATTTGTTAACGGGAATTATTAATTTAATAGTAGGTAATTTAATAGGTATAAAAATTGCTAAATTGTCTATTCCAACGGCTTTGATTATGATTGGAATAAGTATTGTTTTAACTTTAATTTCAGGCTTAATACCTGCTAAAATGGCAGCTAAGAAAGACCCTGTTGAAGCTTTAAGAAGCGAATAAGGTTATTTAAAGTTTCGATAAGG
>CAYTZW010000047.1:0-4326 GCA_964442785.1 uncultured Erysipelotrichaceae bacterium | reverse complement strand
CTTTTGTTTTATTTGAAAAAGAACAAGACCTTTGCTTTTGCTTTTTTTGTGAGAAGGGTGGAGGTAAAAGCTCAACTGAGGCAGCATTAACACGCTGGGAAGAAGAATTTATAATTGAGGCGAATATCATTGATTTTAGAAACAAAATTAAAACAATAATGTATGACTTTTCTTATTTTGACCAAATCGATATTGAACTTAAAAAATTAGCTGAAGAAGCTGTAGAAATTTCTGAACAAATGCGTGATGTTCCGTTAAGTGAAAGACCAGATGATGCATATGCTAAATTCAAACCTACAGAACTAGCTAAACAGTTGGAACATTATTATTCTGATTATGTAAAAGACAAATATTGGAAGGAATATTCCGAATACAGCTACAAGTTTATGATAGAAGAATACATAGCAAGGTCTTTTTCTTACCATAAGAAGTGCTATGTGTATTCTTACACTGAGTATATATCTAATTACACAGGGCATCGAAACTATCAAATAGGAACGAATGCTTTACAAATTAAAGATAGATTCAAAAACAAAGATTACATTTCTTCATCTGATGCAATTTTTAACTACGGAGATATTACTTCTAGTGAAAGTTCTAATAACAAATTTTGGCAAAATAACGTATCAGGTGGAATGGACTTAGCACTTAGAGTTTGGCGACAACTTACAAAACAAACAACCATTTTTAACTGCGACTGTCAAGAATTTATGACTTTAGACCCTTCACAAAGAAGATTAATTGATGTACCTGTAGAAATATTAAAAGTAACAGATGTAAAAACTCACCCTGTTGGAAGAAAGATAAATAACACTATTAGCGATATTAATGAATACATCGAAAAACTAAAAAGAATATTCACGAGGAAAACTTCTAATTTGGATTCTGTTTACACACGAGTAAAAAGGCATTGTTTATCTAAGGAGTATGCTTATAAATGCGATGACTGGAAGAAAACAACAATTTGCATTTATCCTTCTTATAAAGAGGCAGAAAAGGGCAATTTAAGTGGAAAGGTATGCAATATATTCTTAAGAACAGAAGATGCGTACGGTCAATACGACACTTATGAATTTTCAGCATTACAAGATGTTCTAATTGAAGAATCAACTGCGGTTCCAGTGTTCTCTAATCCTAAGGAAACATACGAGCAAAAGAGATTATTTGCTGCTCAATATTTAGACCCGAACGGAACAACTGAAGATATTCCAGCTAATAAAAATACAAAGAAATTATTAAAAATCAAATAGAAAGGGGGAGGAAATATGAGCAAAAACAAAAATGTATCCAAAAAAATAAAAAATGGTACTAGAATACAAACTAGAGATGAATTTATTAAAAGCGATAATAAAAATGATAATCCGTATAAGATTAACCATCCTAATATAAATGATTTATATAGAGGAGGTCATGTTGTTGATTCTAATTTATTAAATAATATAGTTATTTCTGTTGAGACAACAAAAAATAAAACAAAACCAAAAGGTAATCATAGTGAAATTGTAAATATTAAATTTCGTAATGAAGATTTATTAGAAATTGATGGTAAAAAGGTTGTAAGAGGAAAAGAAAAAAAAGATTTATCTAAAAAAGAAGTTAATTCATTAAAAAAAATTTTATATAGAAAAAGCAAATATGCAATTACAAATAGAAACAAATCTAGGCATATAAAAGGAAGACCACCATTGAAACAAAAAAAGAAGTCTAAATAGACTTCTCGACACTGCATTCTCACAGCGTTAGTAGACATATGTATGTCTACATTTTTATTATATGTAGCAATTAAAAAAATATCAATATTTAAAATTTTATTGTGGACATTTTAGCGGGAACATTTCGGGAACATTTATATAGAAAAATATCTTTTAAATACCATTATAATTAACAAAAAATGGTCTAAAATGGGCAAAATTATTCAATTTTTAAGCAGTATTTATTCACTTTTAGCACCCGTCATCTGCTCCATTGTGTTTAAAATGCCCTATTTAAAGGGCTTTTTTAATGCAATGATACTAAAATGATACTATTTTTGATACTATTAACTATCTAAAAACTCTTTTTCCATTGAATTTACGAACTTATTTTGTTTATCAATGTTTGAGGAAATATAATACTTTAACATTACTTCTTTTGTATGACCAGTAGCATCTGCTAAAGCAAACAATTCTTCCATATTGCTAACAAATTTCAATGAGTTAGTATCTTTAGACATACGGAAATCTTTAAGAGTAAAATAGTCAACTCCGCTTTTTTTAATATATTCGTTTTTAATTCTATTTAAAGTTGTTCTTGAAAGTGGATTATTATTTACTCCTGGAAAAATCCAATTACTCAAAGAAAAATTATTAGCTTTTAATTGTTCTTGTAAATATTCATTTAAAACATCTTTAACGATATTAGGAATTTTTGTTTTTCTTTTTCCTTTAGCATTTTTCGTACTATTTTTTTCTCTAGTATGTTTATCAAAATTATATTTTATTTCAATTACATTATTTTCTAAATCGACATCATCCCAACATAATGCTAAAAGTTCTCCAACTCGATAACCACAAAAGAATAATAATAAAAATATTGATTTATCCCGATTGCTTTCTATTACTTCGTAAAAAAATTTAAAATCTTTGTAAGAAATAAGTTTCTTTTTTATTTTGTTTAAATTTTGTTTTTTAAATGGTCCTGCTAATTTTGCAACATTATTTTTAAGTCCGTAAAATTTATTAGCGTGATTTAATATTGAACATAATAAACTATAAGCTTTGTCGTTAGTACTATCACTATATGCTTTTTTAATAAATTGCTCTTTCCAATCTATTATGTGAGGAATAAGAATTTTATCTATTCTCATATCAGCAAAGTAATTCTTTAAGTACTCATTATATGCCATTTTATATGTTTCATAAGTTCCTGGTTTATTGTTATTTTTAATTTTCAATAAATAATCTAATGCTACTTCTTTGAATTTTGCATTTTTTGAAGGATTTGCAGTAAAAGATAATTTATATGATAAAGCTTCGTCTATATCTCTAAATCCTCTTTTGAATTTACGAACTCTTTTACCTTTGTTATTTACATAATAAAATGATGTCCAAAATTTTGTTTTAGTTTTATCGCAATAAACTCCTGGATATTTTGTTTCCATATGTTCTCCTATATTACATCTTTATTTTTTTAAGATTTCTAATTTACTTGTTAAACATTTAACAATAACCAATAGGATTATTCCTATTAATATAATTATTCTAATCATTTCTAAATACCTCTTTTTAAAAATCGTTTTCTTTTTCTATCAGTTCATTAATATGTTCACGGTATTCTATTAAAAAATCTTCTAATTTTTCCAATCGTTCTAAATCTTCTAATATTTGCTCACATTCTCCCTTAGAAATAATTGTTAAATAATATGTGTCGGCAAAATTTGACATATGATTAATTAATTCATTTATAATATCTTTGCTTGTCATTTTTTTCACTCCTTTTTATGTTGATTATTTTTTTTGTGTATTGATTTTTTGCGTGAAATGAATATAATAATATATAGAAGTACAGGATATGCGAATTAAGTTTCGATACTGTGCTTTTTTTTATTCTCTATAATTCTTTTTTATATTTCTAAATGTTCTCTTATCTGCTTTATGAACTCTATAACCTTTTAATTTTTTATTTTTAAAATTGCTTTTTTTATCGTGAGTACTAAAAGGCCTTGCATAACTTTGTCTAGAATCTTTACTATTTGGATTAAATTTTAGTTTCTTATTTTTAAGACCTTGTGTAATTTTTGCGTGTGTAATACCAATATATTTATATTCGTCATCATTTTCTGCATAAATATATGAAGGATGACCGTTTACTTTATGTCTTCTAAAATAAGGTTTTATTTGTTTTGCTTTTATCATAATACTTCTACCCTTCCTTCATAAAATAATTTTTCACATTCAATAAATTCTTCCATATCAATTACTTTAGAATTTAATAAGTAATGTAAATCTTTAAAATCGTTTGCTTTTATTGTTTTTACATCTTGTTTTAAAATAACAAAATAGTAATTTCGTTCATCTTTATTGAATATTCTTTTTACTTTCACGTTGCTAAATCACTCTCCTTTATCAACTCTCCGCTGATTTCTTCAATAATTTTTGATAAATCTTTTCTTGTTAGTTTTTCTAAACCTTTTTCTTCTCTATATTTATTAACTATTAATAAATCATTCTTTTTCATTTTCTTTATTCCTTCAGAAATATAATAGATTTCGTCCATATCTTTACTAGGGCTACTAATTGCTAACAGCGTATATAATTTTGTCATTGAAAAATCAAACCACCTTTTTTT
>CAYTZW010000046.1:0-4974 GCA_964442785.1 uncultured Erysipelotrichaceae bacterium | reverse complement strand
ATTTAACATTAGATAAAACTGCTCCTGTTATGAGAGTAGGTTCTTCAAGTGGTACTGCTCTAACTGCAGGTTCAACTTATTATTATAACAGTAATAAAACTTTCTATTTCTCTGATGCTTTATCAGGATATTATAGAATACTTCATGATTATGAAACAGCACCACAAGACGGAATATTTTATATTACTGCTACTTCTTACACTTTAAATATGGAAGTTAAATATTACATAACTGTTTATGATAAAGCTGGTAACAGTGCAAAATTCTATATTGTTATTGATAAAACTGCTCCTGCGATAACTTGTGGAGGAACAACATTATCATCATCTTCAAGTTCTCCTACTTATAAAACATCATCTTGTTCATTAATCTTTAATGATAACATTTCATTATACGATAGTTATTACAATATTTATAAAGATGGAACAAGAATTGATAAATCCGATATGTCAGATACAACATCATATACTTATGGTACTTTATCTACTGAAGGAGTTTATGAAATAACCATTGATGATGCTGCTGGCAACAGTACTACAGGTTATTTAACATTAGATAAAACTGCTCCTGTTATGAGAGTGGGTTCTTCAAGCGGAACTGCTTTGAATGTTACTAATTCTAATGAAACAATAATTAATTACTTTACTGGAGAAAGTAAAACATTCTATTTCTCTGATGCTTTATCTGGATACTATAGAGCACACCACGATTATGTTACTGCTCCTTCTAGTGCATTATATTATACTACTAGTTCTTCTATAACTTTATATGAAGGTTATGTATATAGAATTACAGTTTATGATATCGCTGGTAATAGTGCTAAATATATGATTAAGTTGAGTGGTTCTACTGATAACATTTCTACTGATGCTATTTTAGCAAGTGCTACTCTTAGCAATGGAAAAATCACTTTCAATAAAGCATCTTCTAATAATATTCAAGAAATATATAAAAATGGAACTGTTAGATATTTTATAGGTAAACCTGATGTTTACGATAGTAATCTAAGTGATGCTTTTGATAAATATGGTGTTACTGTTTCTGCCTCTACATTCTTTGCTTCTGCTTGGACTACACCTCAAGGATTAGTAGGACAATTCAAATTATATGTTGAATTAAGTGGTACTAATTTGACTACAATTTTTGCTAAATCTAGTGCTATTAATATTACCAATAGTGGTACATCTACTACTTCATTTGCTCTTGAATTAGATAAACCTCTTGAAGAAAAAGTTGTTGACCCTGTAGTAGCCTTAAGTACTTCTAATATAATAATTAAAGATACTGCTTTAGAAACAAACTATTTACTATTTGTTTCAATGATAGTCATTTCATCATTATTAGCAGTTGAAGTTATTATCATTAAAAATAGTAAAAAGAAAAAAGCTCATAACTAAATTCGTATAGATTAAAAAATATGCAAATCACACCCCTTGCATATTTTTTGTATTATCTAAGTTTTTAAATTTTTCCTCTGTTTATATTACCACAAGGTTTAGGACAATTATAACCAAATGTACATCTTGGGCCATAAGAGGAAGCCATCTCAAATATTTTTTCAACAGAATCACTATACAATAAATCAATATTTTCTAAAGCATCTGAGTATTTTTCTAATGTATCTTTAGTTTGTTGATATATTTCATATTGAGCAGCACTACATAATCTTTCTTCACATTTCATAACAAAGGCTTCTATTGGTCCTTTTTCGGTAATTAAAACATTCATTCCTTGAGGATAATTATATTTTTTTATCATTGAATACATATCTTTTGACCATTCATCTTTTAAATTTTGGTCATTTTTAATAATTTCAGGAACATAAATAGATGTTATTGGTAATGATTTTAAATCTATCGTATAGTTTATACTACGGTGCCTTTGTGCTTGTGCAAGTTGAGCAAAACTTCCTTCATAGGTAGTTGCATAATAGGCACAATTAAAATAATCCTTTTCTAAAACTTGGCTTTTATCAAGACTGAATTTATATCTTTTTTTATCTTCTAAATTAGGATCAATTACTCCTAATTTTTCTAATTCTGTACATAAATCTTTCATATAAGGTTTTATTTTTTGATAAAACTTAGACATTAATTTATCATCTTCAACCATATTTTTAGCCCAATTATAAATATAATTAATTTGTCGATATGAAGTTGTATATTCCATTGTAGTAGGAGTAAAAACACTTATCATATATCTTGCATTTTCCATTGCTAATTTTTCAACTTGTTTTTCATTAGCGTTTGGTCTTTCTTTTTGAATCAAAGGTTTTAAAATTTCTACCCATTTATTATAAATTCTTGCTTCTTCTTCACTTGGCTTCATTTTCGTATATCGAGCACTTTTTTCACTTGTTGTATATTCTTTTTCGTTATTTAAAAACATTGCAACAATTTTAGGACAATCTTCAATAATTAAATTCAAATGAACGTGTCCGTGTGTTGAATGGTGTCCATTTTCTTTAGTGCTTTCCGCTCTTTTTAAAGTTTTTTCTTGTTTTTCTGAAGATAGTTTTTCATAACTATCAGGCATATAACAAATACCAGCAGCAGTTCCACCCATTCTGTCATAATTAATTTTTAAAAATTCTTTGTCCTTCAAAACATCTTCTAAATTTTCTCCATATTTGCATCTTTGAGTTATTTTTTCTAATAAGCTGTAATCAACGGTAGTTCCAATAAGTTTTATTTTCATAATTTTCCTCCCATATTCTTACTGCAAATTATACAAATAGGAAAAAACTTAACAAGCAAATCAATTCATTTTGTTTATAACTCACATTTCACCTTGATACTTATAAAGTATTTTAGTGCTTTTGTCATTGTCAACAATGGATAAATCTATTCCTTTTTTTAAGGCTAATTCCTTAGTTAAATACATAGCTTTTATAGTCAAATAAAAGTTATCTAAAACTAAATCATTATAATTACTTTCTAAAATTATTATATTGGCATATTTATCTTTTAAATAATCTAATAAAACATTATCTAATTCTTTTCTATTAGCGACTAAATAAATTAAATTCTTTCTTTTTTTATAAGATAGTGTTCTTCTTCCGTGGCAAAAATCGTATTTTTTGTGAACAACAGTATTATTTAATCCACTTTCAGTAAAAGTTGATTCTAAATATCTTTCAGGGGTTAAAGTATCATTTCCACTCATTATTTCATAGTCTAAAGAAGAATATTTTAAGGAAAAAACAAGTTTTTTCGCTTCTTCTAACTCTTTTTCTACAAAAAGAGAGCAATTATCCATATAGCAAGATAAAAGAACTGACAAAGGCATTAAAGTAGCTGCTAAAGAAATGAAACTTTTTTCCTTTTCTAAATTACTTTGACATTTTAAAGTCGTATAAGATTTAATTTCTTCTCCATAGGTTAATAAATATTTTTTCACCTTTAAAGGTTTTAAAACATTCACCCCTAGATTATTACCACTATAACTACAAACAAAAACATTTTTGACCTTAGTAAGATTTTCATATAGAACATCTCTGGGTTCGGCTAGTTTAGTAAAGCAATTATTTTTTTGATTTAAAACAAGTGAAGCAAATGCCGCTACAACATTACTGCCTCCACTTCCTACACATATGGTGTTTCCTTTTATTTTACATACTTTTTTCCTTATATCAGTATTTTTTAAAGTGTCCATTACTCTTTGCTTTAAAAGATTGAAATTTTCTTCCATAGGACGATTTTGACTCATATTAATTCACCTTCTTGTATAGTATTATACTATTTAATGAGGTAATATATTGTCAGTTTAAAATTTTTCTTTCAAAATGTGAATATCAATAACTTTTTCAAATTGAAAATGTCGCATTGATTTACGAAGTTCACAATAAGCAGGGATATACCAATTATTGTTGTAAATATATAAATCCATTGGGTGAATTATTCTTTTTCTAATCACATTATCACTAGAAAGATATGTTAATTCCACTTTATTTTTTTCTTTTAAAGCTTTATTTACCATATTATAGATTTTTTTATACATTGGACTCATATTAAGTTTTTGCTCTATTTCTTCTTTTGGAGGTAAATAGACTTTTTGATTAAGTATGTAACCTCCATAAGGGCCTCTAATGGTATCAATGAAAATTCCGGCTTTTTCTAATTCTTCTTTGTATACTCTAATCATTCTAGGAGTAACTTCTAACATTGAAGACAGGTCATTAATTGAATATTTTTTACCAGATGATAAAATTTGTAGCATATTAATTACATTAGATATTTTACTCATCATATCATCTCCTTGTTATAGATATTTAACCAATTTTTATCATAAAAAACAATATTTATTAGCATTAAAAAAGTCATTACCATTTAGTAACGACTTTGTAAAAGAAAATTATTATCTTTTAGGTCCTTCCATATCTATATCTCTATCTATACCTAATAACTTTAAATATTCTTGATTAAGAGCAACCTTTCTAATATCATCGTCCCATGGACTATTATTAGATATGGCTAAAAACGGAATTCCCTCTACTTCACGATAAAAATTTCCGTATTTGCCTGCTTCTATCCATATTTGTTTAGCATATTTTGATAAAGCCGTATATTCATAATCTAGTTCTTCAACAGGATTATCACTGTCGTGATTTTCAATATCTTCATCTGTAATTCCACTATTAACCAATGAAGATTTTTCCATATCTTTTATACTATCTAATTTACCAGCAAAAAAAGTATTCTTATTATTAATAGGTGTTAATCCTACCTTATTCATTAATTCCTTATATTTTTCATTTTCTTCACGATTTTTATTAAAATATGCTTGGGCTTGCTTTGTTCTTATAGTATGATCAAAAGTATTTTCTAATTCATCAATCATAATTTGGATACCTTCTGTATTATTTGAATATTTATTAGGTTCCACAAATAATTTTTCCCCAAGTAAAGTTACAATTCCATAGCTATTATAATCATTACACTCCGCAATAAAATCAAATAATTCGACATAAAACCA
>CAYTZW010000045.1:0-6201 GCA_964442785.1 uncultured Erysipelotrichaceae bacterium | reverse complement strand
TAATGCTTGGTAGAGATGAAAAAATTGAAGAACTAATTATAAAACCTAAAGATAAGTTAATAGAAAAATTACACGAAGAAAATTGTTCTTTACATCACGAATTATATAAACAATGTAGATTAGTAGATAAAGCAGAAAAATATGAAAAAGAAAGACAAACTATTTTAGCTGAAAATAAAGAAATTAAAGAAAATTTTAAAACATTAGAAAATGATTATGATATTAAGTTAAAACAAGAAATAAAGAAAGTTGAGAATAAATACGAAGATGAAATATATCATTTAGAAAAAGAAAATAATTTTTTAAGAAAAGTGGTTAAAACTTTTGAAAAAACACTAAAAAAGTTTATTCATTGGGTATGCAAAAAATTCTCTGTATCTGAAGAAGATTTTATTAGAGATTTTCAAAGAGAAACTGATACATTTATTAATCCAGAAAGGCAAATAGAATATGAACAAGAATGTGAATATAATGATTTAGAGTTATAATTATTCATTTCATAATAGCAATATATATTTTTATTAAGACTACTTCCGCGGATTAACAGCAAAAAGCACTAACATATCGCTAGTGCTTTTTGGTTGTTAAGAATGTAATTACATTCTTAGTAAATGAAGACCTTCAACCTACCAAATAAATACTGAGTTTAAATGAGCTCATTATACTATGAAATATATATTCACAATATACTTAACTTACTTAAAACTTCAACATTTAATCCAAGAGGTCAATGTGCCACGCCAAGTAGCTTGTTTTTTTTCAGCCTTCATCTGTTCAATGACTTTCTGCAAAAACATTTTTTTCATAACGACAAACCTCCTATTAATTATAATATGGATGTATTAAACATCTACAGTAGTTATGATACCACACTTATTTTTTAATGTCAAGCGTATTAGTATTTATTTTATAAAATTTTTTAACAGTATTTTTATTATACGGCTCAATCTCTCCTTTTGGAAGTACTAACATACGCTCAATTCCCAATGCATCTACGAAATCAGGATTATGTGATACCACTATCATAGTACCAGAAAAATCTTTAAATACTTTGGCTATAATTGTTTGTGTTTCTGGATCAAGATGATTAGTAGGCTCATCTAATAAAAGAGTATTGCTACCAGATACTGCAAGTTTAGCCAAAGCTACTCTCGACCTTTCGCCTGGAGATAATACAGAAACATATTTATTTACATCGTTTCCATAGAATAAGAAATGTGCTAATATACCTCTTATTTTCCTTTCGCTTAAATTAAACTCAGCAAAATTTTCCAAAATAGTAGCATTTAAATTTAAGTTTTCGTGTTCTTGTGCATAATACCCAACATCTACCTTACTTCCCAAAGTAACTTTCCCTTTGTATGGCTTAAGTTCATTAGAAATAAGTTTTAATAATGTAGATTTACCTGCACCGTTTTTTCCAACTATAAGAAACCTTTCTCCTTTACTAATACTTATTGAAAGATTGGATATAATGTCACTTGTCGAATTAGGATATCTAAAGTTAATTCCTTTAATAGTTATAGGTATATCATTTTCACTTCTATCTACAACCATTTTAAAATCAACTTCTTTCTTCGCAGGTGTTATTACAATTTTATCTTGCAATATTTTTTCCAACTTTTTTTCCCTATCTTGAGCAAGTTTTTTTCTTTTACCAGAAGTTCCTTCCAATCTGTCAATAGTGCTTTTTAATTTTTTGATTTCATCATCTTGTTTTTTTGCTTGATTTAAGAGATTTTCTTCGTACTCTTCGTGTAGTTTTTCAAAAACAGAATAATTTCCACTATACCTTATTACTTTATGAGTACGAATATCAAAAAACAAAGTTGTATTAGTTACTTCATTTAAAAAAGCTATGTCATGAGAAATTATTAACACAGTTCCTTTATATTTTTTTAAAAACTCTGTTACAAATTCTTTTGTATCCTTATCTAAATGATTAGTAGGCTCATCTAATAACATAATATCTTGTTTAGAATACAAAAGTCTAGCAAAAGCAACTTTAGACTTTTGCCCACCAGATAACTCTGATACTCTCATATCAAGCATTTTGTCATCAACTTTCATATTATATGCAATATTTAGCATAATACTTTCGTGTTCATACCAATCTAAAGTTTCAAGTTGTTCTTGAATATTAGTCGCTTTGCTAGCGAGATTTATTTGAACATCAACATTTTCTTCATTGGATATCCGATTATATATATCTTCCAACTCTTTCTCTAACTTTGTTATAGGTCTAGCTGAAAGAATATAATCTCTCACTAACATTTCTCCTTCCATTTCTTTTTCCGCAATAATCTGTGGAAGCCATTCAACCTTACTACCCTTCTTTAATACAATATTTCCTTCACTCGGAAATAACATATTAAGTATTATCTTAAAAAAAGTAGTTTTTCCAGCCCCATTTGCTCCAACAAGTCCAACTTTATCACCACAGTTCAAAGCAAAACTAACATCTTTTAATATTGGCTTATCTCCATAATCGAAAGATAAATGTTCCACTAACATAAATATTCCCCTTTCTACAATTGTATTTAAGTTTATTTACTAATATTGACATTTTATCAAATTTTTTATCAAATGTCAATTGTTATGTAAAATATAATGTCGATTTGTAGCAAAATACAACATCTACTTATAATAAAAATTATTAAGATGGTATATATATGCTAATTAATTTTAAACCATTTTCTTGATAAATTATGTACAATATGTTATACTTTTGTGGGTGATAGTTTGTTATGAAAAATGGTAAAGTTCATTCAGAAGAATGGATCACAGATGCTAGAGATTATTGGTGGAATAAAGATTATTTAGAACTTATACTAAAAAGGTATAAATTAACTAATATAGAAACATTGGCAGATATTGGTTGTGGTAAAGGCTATATGACTTATAAACTTATACCTTTACTTAAGAATATAAAAAAGTGTTTTGGAAGGGATATTGAAGAATTACATATTAAAGATGCAAACGATAGAGCAAACCTTTTTGAAAATATCAAATTTGACTTTAAAGTTAAAAATGCAGAAAATTTAGATATTCCAGATAACACCGTTGATTTATCCGTATGTCAAACATTACTTTTGCACGTTAATAATCCTATTGATGTAATTCAAGAAATGAAAAGAATAACAAAAGAAAATGGTACTGTTATGGCAATAGAAACAAATAATTCAATAAACAGTCTTGTTGCAAATAGTGTTATTGGAGAAAATAACAATGAAAATATTGACGACATAGATAAAACATTAGATAAACTTAAATTTGATTTAATTATTCAAAAGGGTATATATAATCTCAATGAAGGTTATCTTTCAATAGGAGATTACTTGCCAAAGTTATTTGTTGAAGCTGGTTTAAAAAACATTGAAGTATCCATAGTAGATAAAGCTTGTTCTCTTGTTCCTCCCTATGATACTGCTGAAAAAAAAGCAAGAGCTAAAGAAATGTTAGACTGGATTGAAAATTCTTCTGCAGAATTTAATTATAATCAAATGTTAAAGTATTATTTAGCTGGTAAAGGTAAAAAAGAAGAATTTGATAAATACTGGAATATACAAATGAAAGAAACAGAAAAAATAAAAAAAGTACTTCAAAATGAGACATATGTAATGCCAGGCGGTGCTTTAATGTATATTGTTACAGGAATAAAATAAATGGAAGGTTTCCCTTCCATTTATTTTATTCCAATATTTTAGTTATATACTCATATAACCGTTTTCTTTCTTCGCAGTAAACATATTTTCCATTATAAACAAGTGCGTTATCTTTAATTCTCGTAGCAGGACAACCATTGCCACACATTTCATAGAATTCACATTGTTTACATTCGGTAGGAACATACATTACTTTCTTAACAAACCTTTGGTATGCTTCTGTTTTAAAGATTTCAGACATATGCATAGATTTGATATTACCATAGCTCTCAGTTGAACGTAAATACTCGCAAGGATAAACTTCTCCAAATTCATTTATAGATATCCAATTTATACATGAATTTGTACTTGAACAAGTATTTATTGTTTCTCCTGTAAACCACTCAAGCACTTCATCTATCTCACGAACTTTAATATTTTCATCTTGCATACCAATCCACAAATCAAATACCTTTCTTATATATTCATACCATTCATCAGATGAAATACTAAAGGCATCTTCACTAGAATCATATACAGGACTAAATTTAATATCCGTAAAGCCATTATAAATAAAAGACTTAAATGTTTCCTCACAATCATTGCAAGTGTTTTTTGAAACCGTTGCAATAACAGGCGGATAAATATTGTGTTTTCTTAAAGTTTCAACGCCTTTCATAGTTGCTGTATAACTTCCATTTCCAATTTTATCGTGCCTATTTTTATTATGTGTTTCTTCATTGCCATCAATACTTACACTTACAATAAACTTCTCTTTTTCGAAAAATTCTGCAAATGAATCGTTTATCAAGGTTGCATTCGTTTGAATCATATTTACAATATTTTGATCTTCCTTTTTATATTTTTCCACAAGATCAACATACTTCTTATAATAATCCAAACCAGGCAATGTAGGTTCTCCACCGTGCCAAGTAATAATTACATTATCACTTACTTCAAAAGCCTCCTTAACTATCTTTTCTAGCACTTCTAAGTCTAGAATTTTAAAATTTTCACACCGAAACGGCATAGCATAGCAATACTCACAATCTAAATTGCAATTATTACCAACTGGTTTTAATTGGATTGTTAACTTATTTAATTTCATAATTATCCTCCTCATAAATTTATTTGGACTTTTATTCCTTTACAAACACATTATATCATATTTAGGCAAAAAGTCAATATAGAGTTGCCATAATTCTTATCACATATAAAAATTTCAATTGACCTTATTTATAATCTTTTATGCCAAAAACTCCATATATCTTTATCTTATAATATATGTAAGTATAAAAAATTAATATATTTATTCTTTACTTTTTGCTCTACTTTTATAAACATTTGCTTGATTTCTACATTGCGGACTACAATATTCAGCTTTTAAGTTTTGTGACGAAAAAGCTTTACCACAATGTTTACACATTTTAACTGTTTTTCTTTCTGTTGTTTCGTTTAATAAAAACATTGTATCTATCGCCTGTTTTAAAGAGTTAAAATCCCATATTAATGTTGGTACTTTTAACATTTCTATTTTGCAAGTTATATTATTCGCTTTGAATGATTTTATAAATATATCATCTAATTTCTTTTCTTGTTCGATTTTTTCTTGATAATATGTTTCAATAGCATTAAATATTGTATATAAATACACTGCATATTCTAAAATCCATTTTGTTTGTTCCGAATAACCTTTTGAAAATACAACATTATACTCTGTACCCTTATTAAATAAAAAGTTAGGTGTAATCTCATTTAAATTACTTATTCCAATAGGCATATTTTTATTTTTAGGTATATATATTTCTATTCTTTTATTTTTATCACAAACCAAAAAGTTTTGTAGATATTCTTCAACTGATATTACATCCTTTTTAGTAAATGGATTACCTTTAGGAAGAAATACTTTTCTTTGGAAAGCAATATTACTATTTAATGGTAAATATGTTAATTCTCCTAACAAACCATATTTTTTTATAAATTCTAATATATATTCAGTTAGTTTAACTTCATTATCTTCTATAATTCTACCTAAATTTAATATATCTACTAAAATATCATCAGCACATTCAAATGGATCATATAACTCATATGTAGCATTTTCTTTCGGTTTAATATATTTATCTTTTTTTACTTCAACTATCTCGTAATCTGAATATTTAACCCATTGTGCACTAAAATTATTTTCCGAATTTTTCATCATTTTTATTTCCTCCAAATTTTTTTAAAAAATTTAATTGTAATACTTGACAAAGATTAACTATTACTATATAATGGTAATAGTTAGATTAAATTATCTATTACTTAAATTATATCATAATCTCAAATTTAGTCAAGAGATTTGAATAAAAATATGGTAATAGTATTACTATATCTAAAATCTGTAGGCAGATTTTTCACCAAGTAGGAGGTTTTATGGTAGATACTAATACAATAATTTCAAAGTTTTATGATTTTCACGAAAAGCCTAATGATATAGCTAAAGAGTTAGAAGTAAGTCCATCTTATATCACTAAAATAATAAAAAAAGATGATAGATATTTTAGTGAAAAAACTT
>CAYTZW010000044.1:0-6509 GCA_964442785.1 uncultured Erysipelotrichaceae bacterium | reverse complement strand
TTTTAGAGTGCTTGCCTTATTTTTTTTAACCACCCCAGAATTTAAAGAGCCAAAAACTCTTGTGAATTTCATAGGAGTTTTTTTTAGGTTCTTTAAATTTTTGTAGGGTTTTTGGGGGTCGGTGATAAAATCAAAATCACTGGCACTTGTGGGGTCGAGTATAAAATTACTCGGTCCTTTTTTATTTACAATAACATTGTTATAAAATTTTTGATGATTACGACAGCCACAAAATTTGCATTTCCTATAGCTAGGGATAATTTCTATCTAAAACGCAACTTATCCATTTTTAAAAATAATTTGATATTTTTTTATTTAATTTTTCTTAATATCTAAGGAAGATAAGATGTTATAACAATCTATGTAAAAAACTCCTTTGATTACTGATTAGTATCTTAATTATATAAGTTTTTCACTATATAGGAATAGGACGCAAATTCACTGGCACTTGTAGGGTTTGACCCTAAAATTATTTAAAGAGATTTTTTCGACCCTACAAAAATTTAAATCACCTTTTTTTATATATCTAAAGATATATAATATTTTAGTTTTTATTTTTTTATTTGCCTCTTATATATATATATATATATAATAATACTCGTGAGAAAAGATATGTACTTTTTAGTATAAAAAGACGTAATCTGGGGGTGTTATTTATGAAAGGATTAAAAAAATTAGGGATAGTTTTTTGCTCATTATGTTTTGCATTGATAAGCATTTTTGTTTATTCCACACAAGTTAAAGCAGATTACAATACTGCTGGTGATACTTTTGTCATTATAGACGGAACGTATTATTATGCTTATAATCACGGAGGAGAATCAGTAGAAGTAACTACTAGTTCTTCATCTTTTACTTATAGTGCCGACTACATTTATATAGTAAATTATGCAAGTGGCGGTGGTGAGAGTTTTAGTGACGCAGAAAATTCATATAATGTATCTGCGGGTGGATATGAAATTTATATTGAAGATTTTTATAGTAATGGTGGTGATGATGTATTTTCAATTCTTCTTACTGTTACATCAAGTTCTTCAGGTAGTTCTGGTTCTGGTAGTTCAAGTTCTGGCAGTTCATCATCTGGTAGCACAAGTGATACAACTGCACCTAAATGGTACACTTCTAATACTTCTTCTATTTATTCAGGTGATGCCGTTAGTGTCCAATTAACTGATGAAACAAAATTATGGGGCTATTCATCTGCATCAACTTATTATAAATATGGTTGGTCTACTAGTTCATCTTCATTTGATGGTACATGGCTTACAAGTTTTTCTTCTACTACTTCTACTAATGTATCTTTTTCTGCAACAGCCCCTACTGTAAGTAGTAGTACTACATATTATTTGTGGATATATTATCAAGGAAAAGATGATGCAGGAAATGTGGCAACTTATTCAGGTAAAACACCTTATTATATAGGTAGCACTTATTCAGCATATGTAAAATATCAATATACTGTAAATTACAAAGACACACAAGCTCCTGTTTGGTATACAAGCAATGTTACATCAGTTACTTCAGGTAGTTCTGTAAGTGTCCAATTAACAGATAACGTTTACATTTATAGTTATTCTAGTTCAACATATTATAAGTATGGTTGGTCTACTAGCAGTAGTTCTTCTCCTACTTGGTTAACTACTTTTAGTAGTCAAACTTCTACTAAAGTTGCTTTTTCTATAACAGTACCAACTGTAACTAGTTCAACTATATATTATTTATGGATTTATAACCAAGGAAAAGATAGTTCTGATAATGTATCTACTTTCAGTGGCAAAACTCCTTACTACAAAGGTACAGCTGCTAGTAGTTATGTAAAATATCAATATACCGTAACTCCTAAAACAACAACTGATAGTACCGCTCCTACTATTAAATGTGGTGGTACTACTTTGTCTACGACTAGAACTTACAAAAATAATACTTGTTCTTTAGTTTTCAGCGATAATAGTAATCTTGCTTCATATACAATAAGTGGTTCTATATCAGCATCTGGAACGATATCAGGAACTAGTTATACATACGGGACTTTAATCGCTGATGATTCTTATACTATAGTAGTAAAAGATGCTGCTGGTAATACTACAACAGGTTATTTAACTCTTGATTTTACCGTTCCTATTATGAGGGCTGGTTCTTCAACTGGAACTGCTTTATCAACGGGTTCAACAAATTACTATAGTGCATCAAGTAAAGTATTTTATTTTAGTGATACCATATCTGGTTATAAAAAAGCAACTCACGATTATACAGGTGCCCCTTCAGCAGGAGTATATGATGTAACTTCTACATCTATAACTCTATATGAAGGCTATGAATATACAATAACAGTTTATGATAATGCTGGTAATAGTGCTAAATTTAAAATTATTTTAGATACTTTTGCTCCTACTATTACTTGTGGAGGAACAATTTTATCAGCTGGATTAGTATATAAAAATGCTAGTTGTGAATTAACTTTCAGTGATTTATATTTTAAATCATATTCAATATCAGGTGCAGAAAGCACAACTGGAACCTCATCTAGTTATACCATTTCAACTGAAGGTGCTTATACTATCACAGCCTATGATTATGCTGGAAACAGTAAAACTGAGTATATTACCCTTGATTTTACTGCCCCTGTTATGAGAGCTGGTTCTTCAAGTGGAACTGCTTTGACAGCTGGTGGAACAATGAATTATTTTGCTGCTTCTTCTAAAACTTTCTATTTTTCAGATGCTTTATCAGGATATTCTAAAGCAACTTATGATTTTGTAACTGCTCCTTCAAGTGCAATATATGACACAACTAATACGTCAATGACATTAAGTACTAGTTTAGAATATCGTATCAAAGTATATGATGTAGCGGGTAATAGTGCAACTTATTATATTATCCTTGATAACACTGCTCCTGTATGGTCTGCGACTAATAGTTCAAGTTTATCTAATGGTTCAAGTGTAACTGTTACTTTAACAGAAAGCGGAGAAAATCCTTCAGGAATTTATAATTATAGTAGAGCATCTTCTTATTATAAATATGGTTGGTCTAGTAGTTCATCTACTGTTCCTTCAAGTTGGAGTACCACATTTACTACTACATCATCTACTAAAGTTTCATTCACTACTACAGCACCTACTGTTAGTTCCCATTCATATCAATATTTATGGATATATGAAGCCGGTAGAGATAACGCTGGTAATGTGGCAACTTATTCAGGTAAATCTTTCTATGAAAGTGTTACAAGTTCTACTTCTTATATAAAATATCAATATTATGTATATGCTTCTGATAGAAGTTCTCCTACAATTACTTGTGGTGGTACATCTTTATCAATGTCAAGAACTTATAAAACTGCTAATTGCTCTTTAGTCTTTTCTGATAATAGCAATCTTAGTTCCTATACTATAACAGGTGCTGTATCAGCAAGTGGTTCTATCTCAGGAACTAGTTATACATATGGAACATTATCTACTGAAGGAGAATATACAATAGTTGTTTATGATAAAGCTGGTAATAGTTCTGGTTCAGCTTTATTGACCTTAGATAAAACGGCTCCTATTTTAAGAATTGGTACTGCTTCTGGTACAGCTTTATCTGCAGGTTCTACTTATTATTATTCATCTAATCAAACAATTTGTTTCTCTGATGCTACATCAGGATATTATAGAGCACTACACGATTATGAAACAGCACCACAAGACGGAGTATTTTATATAACTAATAGTTCATATACTTTAAATATGGAAGTTAAATACACTATAACTGTCTATGATTATGCTGGTAATAGTGCTAAATTCTATATTGTCATAGATAAAACCGCTCCTACCATATCTTGTGGAGGAACAACATTATCATCTTCAAGAGTATATAAAAATGCTGCTTGTCAATTATCTTTCTCTGATACTTATTTTAATAGATATACTATAACAGGTGCTGTAAGCACTAATGGTACTGCAAGCAGTTATACCATTTCTACCGAAGGAGCTTACACTATCACAGCTTATGATAAAGCTGGTAATAGTAAAACAGGTTATATCACTCTTGATTTAACTGCTCCAATTATGACTGAAGGTCCAAATGGTACTGCTTTAACAGCTGGTGGAACAATAAATTACTTTGCTGGATCAGATATAGAATTCTATTTTTACGATGATATAAGTGGTTTTGCTAAAGCAACTCACGATTTTGCAACTGCACCACAAGATGCAATATATGATACTACAAATAGTTCTATGATTTTATCAGCTGGATATGAATATCGTATTACTCTATATGATGTTGTAGGTAATAAAGCTACCTATTATGTAGTCTTGGATAATACTGCTCCTACTATTACTTGTGGAGGAACAAATTTATCATCAACAAGAGTATATAAAAATACGTCTTGTACAATATCATTCTCTGATGATTATTATAGTAAATATACCATTACTGGTGCAGTAAGTGTAAGTGGTACTGGAACAAGTTATACTATAGAAAAAGAAGGAGAATATACTGTTATTGCTTATGATATAGCAGGTAACAAAAAAACAGGATATATTACTCTTGACTTTACCGCTCCTGTTATGAGAGTTAGTTCCGCAACTGGAACCGCTTTAACCGCTGGATCAACAACCTATTATTCATCAAATCAAACATTCTATTTTACAGATGCTTTATCAGGATATTATAGAGCACATCACGATTATACTACTGCCCCACAATCAGGAGTATTCTATATAACATCTACTTCATATACCTTAAGTATAACAGGTGTTACATATACAATTACTGTTTATGATAATGCTGGAAACTCTGCAAAATTCTATATTGTTATTGATAAAACCGCTCCTAATATTAGTTGTGGTGGTACATCTTTATCAACGACAAGAGTATATAAAAATACTTCTTGTAAGATTTCTTTCTCTGATGATAATTTTACAAACTTCTCTATCACTGGTACTGTAAATACAAATGGCACTGCAACTAGTTATACTATAGAAAAAGAAGGAGCTTATACTATAGTAGCTTACGATAAAGCTGGTAATAGCAAAACAGGATATATTACTCTTGACTTTACTGCTCCTGTTATGAGAGTTGGTTCTTCAAGTGGTACAGTTTTGACTGCAGGTTCAACTAATTACTATACTACTAATAAAACTTTCTATTTCTCTGATGCTTTATCAGGATATTATAGAACACTTCACGATTATGCTACAGCACCTCAAGACGGCGTATTTTATATAACTGATACTTCATATACTTTAAATATGGAAGTTGAATATACTATCACTGTTTATGATAATGCTGGTAATAGTGCTAAATTCAATATCATTATTGATAAAACTGCTCCTACTATTAAATGTGGTGGAACAACATTATCATCTTCAAGAGTATATAAAAATGCTGCTTGTTCATTATCTTTCTCTGATACTTATTTTAGTAGATATACAATAACAGGAACTGTAAGTGCAAATGGCACCGCAACAAGCTATACAATTTCTGCCGAAGGTGCTTATACTATAACAGCCTATGATATAGCAGGTAATAGTAAAGTGGGATATATTAGCATTGATAAAACTGCTCCTGTTATGAGAGTTGGTTCTTCAAGTGGTAGAGCTTTAAATGTAACAAATTCTAGCGAAACAATTATAAATTACTTTACTGGAGAAAGTAAAACATTCTATTTCTCTGATGCAATATCTGGATATTATAGGGCACATCACGATTTTGTTACTGCTCCTTCAGATGCTTTATACTATACTACTGATTCTTCAATAATCTTATATTCTGGATATACTTATAGAATTACTGTCTATGATAATGTAGGTAATAGTGCTAAATTTATGATTAAATTAAGTGGTTCTGATGACAATATTTCAACTGATGCTATTTTAGCAAGTGCTACTCTTAGCAATGGAAAAATCACTTTCAATAAAGCATCTTCTAATAATATTCAAGAAATATATAAAAATGGAACTGTTAGATATTTTATAGGTAAACCTGATGTTTACGATAGTAATCTAAGTGATGCTTTTGATAAATATGGTGTTACTGTTTCTGCCTCTACATTCTTTGCTTCTGCTTGGACTACACCTCAAGGATTAGTAGGACAATTCAAATTATATGTTGAATTAAGTGGTACTAATTTGACTACAATTTTTGCTAAATCTAGTGCTATTAACATTACCAATAGTGGTACATCTACTACTTCATTTGCTCTTGAATTAGATGAACCTCCTGAAGAAAAAGTTGTTGACCCTGTAGTAGCCTTAAGTACTTCTAATATAATGATTAAAGATACTGCTTTAGAAACAAACTATTTACTATTTGTTTCAATGATTGTTATTTCCTCTTTGTTAGCTATTGAAGTAATTATTATAAGAAAAAACAAAATCAAAAAAGCTCATAAATAAATTTAATTATTTGATAGGGTAAGTAATCATTTACTTACCCTTTTTGTATGAAATGTTTTTCAATTTAAAAATACGGCTCTTTAAATTCTGGGGTGGTTTAGGGTGGTTGTAAAGTTTAGAACCCCAAAA
>CAYTZW010000043.1:0-7252 GCA_964442785.1 uncultured Erysipelotrichaceae bacterium | reverse complement strand
ATGAAAATATAAATTAAGATTTTACATAAAGGGAGAATAGAGTTTTCTAAGCTCCTTTTTAGATGGGTATTAATCTAAAAATTAGGATTTTTCATTTTTACTTCTAATTAATGATTAGGAGGATTATTTATGGAAGAAATTATTGTCTATTTTGCAATTAAGTATCAAGGAGATTGGGAAAAAATATATCAGGCGATTGTTAAAAAAGAGCAAGTTAATATGGAAAAAGTAAAGGAATGTATTAAGTCTTTAAAAACTAAATGGATTACGATGCTTTCTAAAGATTATCCTGATAGTTTTAAAAATATTCCTAGACCACCATTTGTTATTTTTTACAAAGGCAACATAGAATTGTTAAATGAAAGACTTTTAGCCGTTATTGGAAGTAGAAATGCTACTAAAAATGGATTGTTATCTTGTGATAAAATTGTCAAAGATTTAGTTGAATTGGAGTATGGAATTATCAGTGGTCTTGCAAGAGGCATTGATTCTTATGCTCATCGTAAGACGTTAGATTATTATGGAAAAACGATAGCGGTTTTAGGATATGGACACGGTTTTAAAAATGATTTATTGCAACAAGAAATTGAAGAAAAAGGTTTAGTTATTAGTGAATATCCATATAATACATTACCTTCGAAAACTAATTTTTTAACAAGAAATAGATTGATTTCGGGTCTTTCTAAAGGAGTTGTAGTTATTGAAGCAAAGTATAAAAGTGGAACTATGAACACTGTTTCTCACGCTTTAGAACAAAATAAAGAGATTTTTTGTGTGCCTGCTAGAATTGATGAACAAAGTGGTTGTAATAAATTAATAAAAGAAGGGGCTAAATTAGTAGAAAATGGTAAAGATATTATTGAGGAGTTTTAATTGAATGTCATATTATGACATAGAGAACATATTTTAAAAATGGATTGACATCATTAAAAAAGATATTCATAATTTAAGGTGTATTGGAGGAGCAAAATGAAACTTGTAATTGTAGAATCACCAACTAAGGCAAAAACGATTGAAAGATATTTGGGCAATGATTATAAAGTCTTGGCTTCTTTTGGTCATGTTAGGGATTTGGCAATGGGTGGCTATAATGATTTAGGAGTAGACATTGAACGTAATTTTACTCCAAATTATGAAGTTGTTTCTAAAAGTGAAAGGGTATTAAAACAATTAACATCTAAAGCAAAAAATGCTGAAGAAGTATTGTTGGCAACTGACCCTGATAGAGAAGGAGAAGCAATTTCTTGGCATTTAGCGGAACTTTTAAATTTGGATATCAATACTACCAAAAGGTTGGAATTTCACGAAGTAACTAAAAAGGCAATTTTAGAAGCATTAGAAAATCCTCGTATAATTGATATGAATTTAGTTCATTCTCAAGAAGCAAGAAGAATAACCGATAGAATTATTGGATTTAGATTATCATCTTTAGTCCAAAATAAATTGAATGCAAGGTCTGCAGGTAGAGTTCAATCTGTCGCTTTGAAGTTGATAGTAGATAGAGAAAGAGAAATAGAGAATTTTCAAAAAGAAGTTAGTTATAAAATTGAAGCTAGTTTTACCATAGATAAAAAAGAATATAAAGCCATTTTGGTTGATGATAAAGAGAAAGAAATTAAATATGACAATAAAGATGAAGCTGAAAAAGTTTTGTTCCTTTTATCAAACAGTATGCAAGTTTTAAAATGTTCTTCTGAAGAAAAATTGAATTATTCTCTTTATCCTTTAACAACATCTTCTTTACAACAAGAAGCTTTTTCACATTTTAAATTTAGAGCAAGCAAAACAATGAAAATTGCTCAATCTTTATATGAAGGTGTTGAAATTGATAAAAATCGAGTAGGTCTTATTACTTATATGAGAACGGACTCTATTAGATTAAGCCCTAAGTTTATTTATGCTGGAAAAGAGTTTATTAAAGAAAATTATGGAGAAGAATATGTTGGATTTGCTAAAACTCAAAAAGAAAATGACAATGTACAAGATGCTCACGAAGGTATTAGACCAACAGATGTAACAATTACTCCTGAAAGTATAAAAGATAAAGTAAGTAAAGATGAATATAATCTTTATAAACTTATTTGGATTAGAGCGGTAGTTAGTATTATGGCTGCTGAAAAGTATTCATTAAAAACGATTATTTTTGATAATAATAATTATCATTTTAAAATAACAGGAAAACATTGTATTTTTGAAGGATATAAGAAGTTGTATAAAGAATTATCAGCTACTAAATATGAAGATATAAAGGATTTGGAAATCGGTTCTTTTGTTAATGTTAATAAAAATAGTTTGAAAGAAGAAGAAACAAAAGCTCCTTATAGATTTTCGGAAGCTAGTTTAATTAAAGCAATGGAAGAAGAAGGAATAGGTAGACCTTCAACATACGCTTCTACGATTGATGCTTTGTATAAAAGTATGTATATTAAAGAAGAAAATAAGTATTTAAAGCCTACTGAAATTGCCCTTCTTGTTAATGATAGACTTCAAGACTATTTTAAGGATTTTATTAATGTAAAATATACCGCAAAAATGGAAAAAGAATTAGACCATATCGCCGAAGGTTCTTTGGATAAGTTAGCTTATTTACAACAAACTTATTCTGATTTTAAAGCACCTTTTGAAAGTGCAACTTCTATTATGCCTAAACAATCTATAATGTTAGATGAAACTTGTCCTTTATGCGGAGGCCAATTAAGAATTAGTAGAGGCAAATATGGTGAATTTGTTTCTTGTTCTAATTATCCTGCTTGTTCTTTTAAAAGAGCAAAAGAGGAAGAATTAACTGGTAAGGAAAAAGATTGCCCACTTTGCCACGAAGGAAAATTGGTAGTTAGAAAAGGTAAATATAGCAATTTCTTAGGTTGTAATAGGTATCCAAAATGTACTTATATGGAACCTTTGAAAAAACATCGTTTTAAAAAGAAATGAGAGCACTACATATTTAAATGTAGTGTTTTTCTTTATTAAAAAAAGGATTAATGATAAAATAATCAATGGTGATAAGAATGGATTATATTACGGTTATAGGAGCTGGACTTGCAGGAGCAGAAGCAGCATATCAAATTGCTAAAAGGGGAATAAAAGTAAAACTTTATGAAATGCGACCTCATAAAGATGCTTTGGCACATCATACTGATAAGTTTGGAGAACTGGTTTGCTCTAATTCTTTGAAAAGTAATGCACTTGATAATGCCGCAGGACTTTTAAAACAAGAAATGCGAGAAATGGATAGTTTAATAATGAAAGTTGCTGATAGTTGCAAAGTAGAAGCAGGACAAGCTTTGGCAGTTGATAGAGAACTATTTTCTTCTAAAATAACGGAATGTATTAAATCTAATCCTCTTATCGAAGTCTTTAATGAAGAAGTTACTAAAATTCCTGAAGGTATAGTGATTATTGCAACAGGTCCTTTAACTTCTTCTTTGTTTGCTGAAGAAATAAAGAAACTAACAAAGGAAAATTCTTTATATTTTTACGATGCTGCCGCTCCTTTGGTAAATAAAAATTCTATTGATTTTACTAAAGCATATTACAAGTCAAGATATGATAAAGGAAGTGCAGATTATATTAATTGTCCTTTTACAAAAGAAGAATTCTTTGCTTTTTATGAGCAACTTGTTAACGCTAAAAGAGCCCCTTTAAAAGATTTTGAAAAGGAATTACATTTTGAAGGCTGTATGCCAATAGAAACCTTAGCTCAACGAAATCCGAAGACTTTATTATTTGGACCTTTAAAGCCAGTAGGTCTTGAAAAAGAAGACGGGACTAGACCGTATGCAGTAGTTCAATTAAGAAAAGATAATGTAGGTGATACTTTATATAATATTGTAGGTTTTCAAACTAATCTTTTATGGGGTGAGCAAAAAAGAGTTTTTAGAATGATTCCAGGACTTGAAAATGCTGAATTTGAAAGATATGGAGTAATGCATCGTAATACTTATATTTGTGCTCCTAAATTACTTTTGGATTCTTTGCAATTAAAAGAAAATTCTAATATCTTTTTTGCAGGACAAATAAGTGGTGTTGAAGGCTATATTGAATCAAGTGCCACGGGAATTATTGCGGCGATAAATGCTGTTAAATTATTAAAGGGTGAAGAAATCAAAAAAGTTCCTACAACTACAGTAATAGGCTCTCTATTACGTTATATTACAGAAACTTCTCCAAAACATTTTCAACCGATGAATGCTAATTATGGAATAATGTTAGAAAGAAAAGATGACAAAATGGAAGTTGCTACAACCTCTATTGAAGATATTAGGAAGTGGTTAAATGAATAATTGTTTTCAAGAATATTTTTCCTATTTGAAAAATGAAAGGAATTATTCTTTAATTACCATTAAAGATTATAAAGAACAATTAATCAAATTTGAAGAATATTGTTTATCTGAAGGAACCGATATTTTATCTGCGGATAGAATTATCTGTCGTGATTATTTAAACGTTTTATATCAAAAAAGATTAAGTAAAAGAAGTATTTCTACTATTGTATCAATACTAAAAAGTTTTTATCGCTATTTAGTAAATCAAGATGTTATTAAAACAAATCCTTGGTTAACTATCAAAATTATTAAGGTTGATAAAAAACTGCCTGATGTTCTTTATGTTAATCAAATTAATCAAATCATAGCCAATATGAAATTTGAAAAAGATATTGATATTAGAGATAATTCTATTTTTATTTTGTTTTACAATAGTGGAATAAGGGTTAGTGAATTATGTAATTTAACTTTAAATTCAATAGATTTTGATAATAATAAATTCAAAGTTATAGGAAAAGGAAATAAAGAAAGGTGGTGTTTTTTTGATGATGAAGGCAAAAAAATACTGCAAGATTATATAGATAAAGTTAGGTCAAAACAAGTAACAAGTGATTTTCCTTATCTTTTTTGTTCAATGCGTGGAACTCGTCTTAGTCCTCGAGTAGTTGAAAATATCGTTAAAAAAGTAGGAAATTATACAAATACTAATATCAGTTTACACCCACATACGATAAGACATTCGTATGCTACTCATATGTTAGATAATGGAGCGGATATAAGAATTGTTCAAGAAATGTTAGGACATCAAAGTTTAGCAACTACTCAAATTTATACCCATATTTCATCTTCAAAGTTGAAAGAAGAATATAATAAGGCTCACCCTTTGACTAAAAAGGTTAAGGAATAGTCCACTTTATTATTTCTATAAATAATAATGGTTGCTTGAAACCTTTTTTTATGTTAAACTATTGAAGTCTGTAAGGACAAATACACACATTATGGATTGATTACTCTAGTGCCAATAGCCAAGGGGCAAGAAATTGGTGAGTAATTTTCGAAGTAATGGAGGATAAAAACAAAATAGGAGGACTCAAAAATGAGCGAAAATGAAGTAGAAGTAATTGAGGAAGAAAAAGTTCCTGTAGTTACAATCAGAAAATTATTAGAAGCTGGTGTTCATTTTGGACATCAAACTAAGAAGTGGAATCCTAAAATGGCTAAGTACATTTACACTTCAAGAGAAGGAATCTATATTTTAGATTTACAAAAAACCGCTAACAAGATTGAAGAAGCATATCTTGCATTAAAGAAAATTGTTGCTGACGGTGGAAAAGTATTATTCGTAGGAGACAAGAGAAGTGCTCAAGAAATCGTTGAAGAAGAAGCTTTAAGATCAGGTTCATTCTATGTAACACAAAGATGGTTAGGTGGAATGTTAACAAACTTTAAAACAATTCAAAAAAGACTAAGAAGATTAAAAGAATTGAAACAAATGGCTGCTGACGGAACTTATGAATTATTACCTAAGAAAGAAGTTGCTTTACTTGAAAAAGAATTAAATAAACTTCAAAAAGTATTAGGTGGAGTTGAAGAAATGAGAAGAATTCCTAATGCAATCTTTGTTGTAGATCCAAAAATTGAACATAACGCAGTTGCAGAAGCAAGAAAATTAAATATTCCAGTATTTGGAATTGTAGATACTAACAATGATCCAGATGATGTTGATTATGTAATTCCTGGAAATGATGATGCTGCTAAATCATTAAAACTTATCGTTTCTTTAATGGCTGATGCTGTTGTTGAAGCAAAAGGTGGACAAACTGTTATTGCTTATACAAAAGATGATGCTGAACAAGATTTAACTTTAAATGATGTAATGGATAAGTTAGATGAACAAAAGAAAGAAAGAGAAGCTGCTAAAGAAAGAGAAAGAGCAGAAAGAGAAGAAGCAGAAAAAGAAGCAAGAGCAGCTAGAAGTTCAAAAAGAGAAGAAACTGCTAAAAGAGCAGTTAAAAATAAAGAAGAAAAAGGAGAATAATTATGACATTGACAGAATTAATTAAAACTTTGCGTGAACAAACTGGAGCAGGAATGCTAGATTGTAAAAAAGCTTTAGAACAATCAAATAATGATTTAGATAAAGCTGCTGATTGGTTAAGAGAAAAAGGTATTTCTAAAGCTGCTAAAAAAGCTGATAGAATTGCTGCTGAAGGTTTAGCAAATACTCTTGTAAATGGGGACAGAGCATTAATAGTTGAAATTAACTCTGAAACAGATTTTGCAGCTAAAAATGATTTATTCAAAGATTTAGTTAATAAAGTATCAAATGCTTTATTAGCATCAAATGCAAAATCTTTAGAAGAAGGTTTAGCTTATAACTATAATGGTGAAAGTGTTAATGATATGATTGTTAATGCAACCGCTATAATTGGAGAAAAAATTAGTTTAAGAAGATTTGAAATTGTAACTAAAAAGAGCAATGATGTCTTCGGTACTTACAAACATATGGGTGGAAAAATTTGTTCTCTAGTAGTTCTTGAAAATACAAACAGTGAAGAAACTGCTAAAGATATCGCAATGCAAATTGCTGCAGCAAACCCAACTTATAAATGTAAAGAAGAAATTCCAGCAAGTGAAGTAGAAAAAGAAACAGCAATTCAAACTGAAATTGTTAAAAATGATCCTAAACTTGCAGGAAAACCAGAAGGTGCTTTAAAAGGAATTATCGCTGGTAAAGTAAATAAAACTTTTAAAGAACTTTGCTTAAATGACCAAGAATTTGTTAAAGACCCAAGTTTAACTGTTGAAAAATATTTAGCAGGAAAGAATACAAAAGTTGTTAATTTTGTTCGTTATGGTGTTGGCGAAGGAATGGCAAAAAGAGAAGAAAACTTTGCTGAAGAAGTTGCAAAACAAATGAAATAGTTTTTAAAGGTGCGGTAATACTGCACTTTTTTTATGGAAAAGAATAAATAGTGAACAATTTT
>CAYTZW010000042.1:0-7714 GCA_964442785.1 uncultured Erysipelotrichaceae bacterium | reverse complement strand
TCTCCTTATCTTATCTTCCATTATATATATATATATATATAAGAAGTCAATTTTTAAAATTTGGTTATCCGCCAACTTATTTTAATTGAAAATTTTGTCCATAAGTGATGTTTTTTTATATAATGACAAAAAAAGATAAGTATTGATTTTTTTAACTTATCTTATTATATAATATGGTTAGATAACAATTCTAACTAACATATTTAAGTAGCCTATTTCTTAAGAATTTTCTTATTATAATGGCATTTTTAATGTTCCTGAAATATTCCCTTTAAAATAATTAATCATTAAAAAAACCCTTATAAATAAGGGCTTATTATCATAATGGCGGAGTAGAAGGGACTCGAACCCTTGCACCAGTTACCCAGTCTATATCCTTAGCAGGGATACCTCTTCACCAACTTGAGTACTACTCCAGTACTTGCTTGCTGCTCGTTTATAATAACATATATTTTTTTTTTTAACAAGTACTAACTATTTTTTTCTTTTATTTCACTACGTTAATTATTTTTTTTCATCGTTTGTGTCATCTTTTGAAATATTACTTTCTTCTAAACTTCTTAATTCTTTTAATAGTTTATCTAAAGCTTTATTTATTTGTGTTTGGAAAGGTATACTGCTTATGTTATAGAAGATAGAGTTCATTAATCCATAGAAAGCTAGTATAGGAGCATACAAGATACAAGAAACTCCTATTCCTAATAAAGTACAAGCTTCTTTTGTGAAAAGGTCATTTGCTAATAAAACTTTATAAGTTCCATATCCTGCAAAACCTAGAATAACTAAGAATATTAAAACGGTACTATTGATTAATACATATTTTATGTATGTTTTCTTTACCATCATTTCTCCCATATTTTTAGCACTTTTTGCATCAATAGGAGATTGAAAAGCAATATAAGGTAAGAAGTTATATCTAAATTTGAATAAGAAATAAATAATTATACAAACAATAAATAAAACTATCATTGCGTATTTTACCCAAGGAATTAAATCTGATATTTGTTCTAAGGAATTTAATTTATTGTCTTTTGCTAATTCTTGGATTATTTCATATTCTTGTTTGTTTATTAAAGTTATTCCTAAACTTATCGCTAGAGTTCCTGATAATAAGGCTACTAGTGAAGCTATAAGACCTTCTTTTATCATTCTAAAATATAACTTAATACTACTTGTGAAGGTTACAAACCCAATTTTAAAGGAGTTATAGTTAATAGGTTTCCCCATTGTATAGGTAAAATAGACAAACCTTAAAGAGATTGTAGCAGGAATAACCATAAAGATATAAAACAAAGGGGTAAGACCTATCATTTGTCCTAAGGCAATACATAAAAACAAAATAGAACACCATACTAATGCTATTGATAAGACACCAACAAAATCTTTTTGATATAATCTTACAGTCTTCTTAATTAAATCCATTACCACTCACTCCTGTATTTTTGTCATTATAAACAATTTATAATAAAAAAACTAGTAGTAATCATATTAATTTTAATATGATGACTAAACTTTTAAACTTTTTTTAATATTTCTTGGAAAAGTGGCTAATATTATTGCACATATTTTTAAGAATTTCAAGAGCAAAAAAAACTTAAAAAAATTTTTTTCTTCATAAAATCATACAGTACTTATGTTTTTGTATATTTTTTTATTTTCAACTTTTTTTACCCCCTTGAAACTATCAAATTTTAAGACTAAAATGTTTTACAATGATATTAATTATTATTCTATATTTTTTATTTGGGGAGGTAAAATTATGGTTAATAAAATTATTAAAAGAGATGGAAGAAAAGAAATTTTCAATTCCTCAAAAATCTATAATGCTATTTCTAAAGCGGCAGAGTCTTGTGGCTTAAAAATTGAAACAAATATTGATGATGTTGTAGAAACAGTATTAGAAAAAGTAAACAGCCAATATTCTAATAAGAATATTCCTACCGTTGAAAATGTCCAAGATATTATTGAAATGACATTAATTGAAAAAGGATATGGTGAAATTGCCAAATCTTATATTGTCTATCGTGCTAAAAGAACTGAAGTACGTGAAACTAAATCTAAATTAATGCAAACAATGGCGGATTTAACTTTCCAAGATTCTAAAAACAATGACAACAAAAGAGAAAATGCTAACATTGATGCCGATACACCAATGGGAACAATGCTTAAATATGGAAGTGAGTCTTCTAAAGCATATTACCTTTCTCATTTATTAAAACCTAAATTTGCAGAAGCTCATAAAAATGGAGATATTCATATTCACGATTTAGATTTTTATGCTTTGACCTTAACTTGTTGCCAAATTGATCCTTTGAAATTATTTAAAAATGGTTTTGCAACAGGACACGGATTTTTAAGAGAACCTAACGATATTAGAAGTTATGCTGCCTTAGCTTGTATTGCAATCCAAGCAAATCAAAACGATATGCACGGTGGTCAAGCAATTCCTAACTTTGATTATGCTATGGCTCCTGGAGTTAAAAAAACTTATCGTAAAAATTTAGCAAAACATATAGTAGAACTTACTTCATTTGTTACTGATATTGATGAAGATAAGTTAAAGAAAGAAGTTTTAGACATCGATGAAAAATTATTTGTAGTTGGTGATAACTCTATTGAACCTAGTTTAGTAAATGTTGTTTCTCAATATGTAGAAGAAAACACCGCTAAAAGAATTGCTTCAAAAGCTTTAAAAAATGCATACAATGAAACAAGAAAAGCAACTTTTCAAGCTATGGAAGCTTTAGTACATAACTTAAATACAATGCACTCTCGTGCAGGAGCTCAAGTTCCATTTAGTTCTTTAAATTATGGTACCGATACTTCTCCAGAAGGTAGAATGGTTGTTGATTGTTTACTTGATACCACTGAAGAAGGACTTGGAAAAGGCGAAACTCCTATTTTCCCTATTCAGATTTTCAAAGTTAAAGAAGGAGTTAACTATAATCCTGAAGATCCTAACTACGATTTATTTAAAAAGTCTATTAAAGTTTCTGCTAAAAGATTATTCCCTAATTTCTCATTTATGGACGCACCTTTCAATTTACAATACTACAAAGACGGTGATCCAAATACTGAAGTAGCTTATATGGGCTGTCGTACAAGAGTTATGGGTAATGTTTATGATCCAACTTATGAAAAAACATACGGTCGTGGTAATTTAAGTTTCACTTCTATTAACTTACCTAGATTAGCTTTAAAAACTAAAAATGTTGATTTATTCTTTGAAGAATTAGAAAAAACTGAAGATATGGTTATTGAACAATTACTTGATAGATTAGAAATTCAATCGCAAAGAAAAGTTTATAATTTTCCTTTCTTAATGGGACAAGGAGTTTGGGTTGGTTCTGATAAATTAAAATGGGACGATAGTGTTAGAGAAGTAATTAAACACGGAACCTTATCTATTGGATTTATTGGACTTGCTGAAGCTTTAAAAGTTTTAACAGGAAAACATCACGGAGAAAGTGAAGAAAGCCAACAATTAGGTATTAAAATAATTAGTAAGATGAGAGAAAAATGCGACCAAGCATCTGAAAAATACAAATTGAACTTTTCTTTATTAGCAACTCCTGCTGAAGGCTTATCTGGTAGATTTGTTAAAATTGACAAAAAGATTTTTGGAGAAATACCTGGTGTAACTGATAGAGATTTCTATACTAACTCTTTCCACGTTCCTGTTTATTATAAAATATCCGCTTTTGATAAGATTAAAAAAGAAGCTCCATATCACGCATTTACCAACGCTGGTCATATCTCTTATATTGAATTTGACGGCGATGCTGCTAAAAACTTATCTGCTTTTGAAAAAGTAGTTAGAGCAATGAAAGAAAATGGCATTGGTTATGGTGCTGTTAATCACCCTGTTGATAGAGATCCTGTTTGTGGTTTCAATGGTATTATTGATAATGTTTGCCCAGGTTGTGGAAGACACGAAGATGATATTAAATTTGAAAGAATTAGAAGAATAACTGGTTATCTAGTAGGTACTTTAGATCGTTTCAATAATGGAAAGAAAGCAGAAGAAAAAGCAAGAGTTAAACATAGTTGTGTTGACACTTGCGAAGATAAATAATGAGAATAAGTGGTTTAGTTAATGATTCCATTGTAGACGGGCCTGGACTTAGATTTACTGTTTTCACTCAAGGTTGTAAACATAATTGTCTTGGTTGTCATAATCCTGGTACTCATAGTTTTGAAGGGGGACAAGAAATGTCCGTTGAAGAAATTGTTTCTATCATTTCAAAAAACCCTCTTTTAGACGGGGTTACCTTATCTGGTGGCGATCCTATGTTCCAAGTGGAAGAATCCTTAAAACTTGCTAAGGAAGTCAAAAAAATGGGATTAAATGTTATGCTCTACACTGGTTTTACATTTGAAAGAATTATTGAAATGGGAAAAAGCAATCCTGATTACAAAGAAATATTAAATTATATAGATTATTTAGTGGACGGACCATTTATTTTAAAACTACGAGATTTGACTTTACAATTCAGAGGAAGTCAAAATCAAAGAATTATAGATGTTCCCCATTATCTAAAAACAAACGAAATAAAAGCAATAGAATTTTGATTTTCTATTGCTTTTTTGTTAAAACAAACCTGAGATATTGCCATTTTCATCAACATCAATTTTTAAGGCTGCAGGTTCTTTTGGTAACCCTGGCATTGTTAGAATTGAGCCTGTTATAACAACAACAAAACCTGCTCCTTTGGCAATTCTTAATTCTTTAATAGTTATATTAAAATCATTAGGAACATTAATCAATTTAGGGTCATCTGACAAAGAATATTGAGTTTTAGCAATACACACCATACTTTTTTCTAATCCTAAGTCATAGATTTTTTGCAAATCTTTTTTTGCTTGTTCAGTATAAATCACTCTTTTAGCACCATATATTTCTTTACATACTCTTAATATTTTAGCTTCCACTAAATCATCTTTTTGATAAATTGGAGTAAAGTCATTTTTAGTATTAGCTATTTCTATTACTTTATTTGCTAAATCAATAGAACCTTTTCCACCTTTTAAAAAGCCATCACAGAAAGAAACAGGATAATTATTTTGACTACACCAAGAAGTTAATAGTTCTATTTCTTCTTTGTCATCATTTTCAAAATGATTAATACAAATTACAAATGGCAATTTATATTTTTGAATATTTTGGATATGCTTTTCTAAGTTTGCAAAACCTTTTATTAATGCTTCGGTATCTTTGACTTTATAGTCTAAAGCTCCTCCGTGAAGTTTTAAGGCTCTTGTCGTAGCTACTATAACTACCGCACTTGGTTTTAGATTTCCAATTTGGCATTTAATATCTAAAAATTTTTCAGCTCCTAAATCAGCTCCAAAACCGGCTTCTGTAATTACCCAATCAGAAAGTTTTAGAGCCATTTTGGTACCAATAAGAGAACTACAACCGTGAGCAATATTAGCAAAAGGACCACCGTGAATTAAAGCAGGAATATGTTCAATCGTTTGAACTAAATTAGGTTTTAGAGCATCTTTCATTAAAGTTGCACAACTTCCTTCAATTCCTAAATCAGAAACGGTAACTGGTTTATCATCTTTAGTATAGGCTACTAAACATTTTCCAATTCTTTCTTTAAAATCTTTCAAAGATGATGAAAGGCATAATATAGCCATAACTTCACTAGCTACTGTAATATTGAAACTTTCTTTTCTTTTTGTTTCTTTATCAATTACTATTTCTACTTCTCTTAAAGCTCTATCATTAACATCTAAGCATCTTCTCCAAACTACTTTTTGAGGATCTATATTAAGTTTATTTCCTTGGAAAATATGATTATCGATAACAGAAGATATAAGATTATTACAAGACGTTATAGCGTGCATATCTCCTGTAAAGTGTAAGTTGATATCTTCCATAGGAATTACTTGAGAATAACCTCCTCCAGTCGCTCCCCCTTTAATACCAAAAACAGGGCCCATAGAAGGTTCTCTTAAGGCTAACATTACTTTTTCTCCTATTTTAGCTAAGCCTTGAGCAAGAGCAATAGACATTGTTGTTTTTCCTTCTCCTGATTTAGTAGGATTAATTGCCGTTACTAAAATAAGTTTTCCGTCTTTTTTGTTTTTTAATTCACTAAAATATCCTAAATCTATTTTTGCTTTATATTTTCCAATATATTCAACATATTCTTCATTTATTTCATTTTTAGAAACTATCTTTTTTATAGGAAATATTGTACTCTCTTTTGCTATTTCGATATCTGATTTCATTAATACCACTCCTTGCTTCTTATCTTAACACAAAGATTTTATTATATTAATTATTTTTTATTATTTTGGAATATTTGATTAACTTTTCGAGTTAATTCATCTAATTGTTCTTGATAAGTACTATTACGATAACCATTTATAGTTTCTGCTTGAGCGTTATATGTTAAAAGTATTTGTCCTACTTCTTCTAAAAAGTTTCCTAAAGAGTTTTGTTGATTTACCGTTAGAGCTTCACAAGATATAATTCCTAAAATTATTCCTAACATTGTAAATTGAAAAGGAGTTAAATGAAAAAGAAAATCCGAAAAAGAAGTTAAACTATTAATAAATTTTTGATATTGTTCATTATCCATTTTTACCCCTTTTAAAATATATTCCTTTTTAAATATTCTATTCAATTAAATATTTGTATCAATATTCTATTTAGGTTATAATAATGATGCTTGGAGGTAACGTATGGAAGAAAAAATCTCTGTTTTAGGAGCTGGGGCTTGGGGTCTTGCTTTAGCTCATACACTTATGGACAATGGTCATCAGGTTTTATTATGGACAATAGACGAAGAAGAAGTTAAAGCTATCAATGAAGAACATTCAACAGGAAAATATCTAAAAGGACTAGATGTCAAATTTAACAATTCCGTTAAAGCTACTTCTTCACTTGAAGACGCTATTAACAATAGTAAATATATTTTAATAACTTTACCTACTCAAATAATTAGAAATGTATTGTCTAAGGTTTCTTTAAAAGATAAAAAAATATTTATAAATGGCTCTAAAGGAATTGAAATTGCTACAGGAATGACAATAAGTGAAATATTAGATGACATTTTTGAAGAAAAATATTTAGAAGGAAATGTAACTATAAGTGGTCCTAGCCACGCTGAAGAAGTAAGTAGAAGAATGGCAACTGCCGTTACTGTTTCTTGCAAAAATATTGAAATTGCTAAAAATGTTCGTAATTTATTTTCAAATAATTATTTCAAACTCTATGTTTCTAAAGAACAAAAAGACATTGAACTTGCTGCTGCTTTAAAAAATGTCTTTGCTATTGGTAGTGGTATTGCTAGTGGTATTGGTTTAGGAGATAATGCTAAGGCTGCTTTAGTTTCTCGTGGTTTAGTAGAAATGATTAGATTTACCAAAAGTTATACTAATAATGAAAGAGCCTTATTTGGTTTAGCAGGCTTAGGAGATTTAGTAGTAACCGCTTATTCAAATCACAGTAGAAACTTCACTTTTGGTAAATATTTAGGTGAAGGAAATAGTTATGAAGATGCTATAAAGCTTGTAGGAGCTACGGTTGAAGGAACCCAAACCTTAAAAATTCTTCATAAATTAGCAAAAGAAAGAAAAGTTGAAATGCCTATTGCAGAAGGTATTTATGAAATAGTTTATGAAAACGCTGATGCTAAAGATATTCTTATTAAATTAATGTCTAGGGAAAATATTTTTGATGACAATTATTAAAAAA
>CAYTZW010000041.1:0-8517 GCA_964442785.1 uncultured Erysipelotrichaceae bacterium | reverse complement strand
TATGTTTATTAAATGTGATGACTTAATAAAAATCCGAAGAATAAACTTGAAAACAGGAGAAATAAATGAAGAAGAACTTACAATTAAAGAGGTTTATGAAAATGTAAAACCTATTTTTACAGGCATTAAAGAAGGGGACAAAAATATTGGATATACAGTCGAAAAAGAAACAGAAGCTGACCCTTTTAAAAATGAATTTACAAATGAATCTCCAATAGGAAAATTTTTACTAGGAAAAGAACCTGGTAAATCTTATGAAACTTCTTTGTTTGGAAAGAAAGAAATAATTGAGATAGTTGACGTAAAAAGGGAAAACTATGACCCTTCTAAAGAAAAATACATTAAGTTTTGTCGTGTAAAGTATTCTCCTGATTCAAGTTTGTATTGTTATATTGTAGAAGAAGGTCTTGATTTAAAAGAAGGAGATACTATCTATGCTCCAAATGGAAACTTAGCAAAAGTAATGGAAGTTTTTGAGTCTACCGAATATCCAGATGATTGTATAGTTTTACATAAAAAAGTAAAAGAGAAAGCTTTTTAGGTATAAAGATAATTAAATAAGATATTTGTTTTTTACATTATATAATTTTAAAAAAATTTTGGAGTTATTCACAATTAGATTGAAATCCTGTTTCAAGAATTGAAATATATGTTATTATTTACTTGCGTGAATAAGAAAAGCGAGGGATAAATTATGAAAAATAATGAAAATCAATATGAAGAAGTAGTATATGAAGATGGAGAAATGGAAGAAGAAGTAGAAGAAATGGAAGAAGAAGTAGAAGAACCTAAAAAGAAATCTCGTAAAGGTAAATTTATTAGGAGAGGACTTGCTGGTGTTTTAACAGCTGCTGCTATAGTTACAATAGCATCAG
Organism: uncultured Erysipelotrichaceae bacterium; assembly: GCA_964442785.1. Classification (GTDB taxonomy): domain Bacteria; phylum Bacillota_I; class Bacilli_A; order RFN20; family DUOF01; genus SIG223. The sequence goes on along the minus strand of CAYTZW010000041.1, from coordinate 7,642 downwards.
TTCTTGTAAAAAATACTAAAAAGCCTCAAGAAGAACCTGATCCTGAAACTACTATTGGAGATAAAACTAATGATATTTTCAAAGAGGAAACTGGAGTTTCAAATTCTTCTTTAGTTGTTAAAGAAGGAGAAACTTTACCTTGGTTTGTTTCAGTTTCTTCAAATGGTGAAGAAGAAAACTATACTGTTTATTTATCTGGAGATTATGACCAATTCATTAATGTTGAGCCAGAAGCAGGAAATGATAGTTCTACTTTAAGAGCAATTATGTCTTTAAATATTGATAAAGAAACATATGAAGCAGGAAAAGAAGGTATTAACAAGGCTATAAAAGAAGCAAAAGAAGAAGATTTTGCTAAAGTTTGTAGTTATAATGTTGATAGTCGTTATGAAAGTGCTGTAAAGGATTACTGTGCTTCTTTATATGAAGATGCTATTGATTGGAAAAGTGCTAAAATGATTGACTTAGATGCTGACACTAGTTTAACAGGTTATGCATATACAATGGAAAAAGGTGAAAATAAATCTGTTGTTGGTTTATATAATTTCATTGATGCTAATGGAAAAGTTTTAAATGTTGCTATTGGAGCAGAATATTCTAACTTAAGGGAAAGAAAACAATTAATAAATATTATAAATGGAACTTTAGATACTGAATATGATGACAAGATGTTTGATGCTTTTGAACTTTTAAAAGATGAAGACAAGGAACTTTTAAACGAAAGAAATCCTATGAACGCTGATAATATTTTCTTAACTGGAAGTTATAAAGAACCTGTTGTTAAAGAAAAAGAAGAAGAAAATGAAGTTAGTAATGAAGAAGAATTAGAACCTTTATCTTCAAAAAATGGTTATACCATTTATACTCCAAGAAAATTATAAGATTGATTAAGTAGATATTGATTATCTACTTTTTCTTTTGGCTTTTTATTCTATTTATGTTATTATTTATACGAGTGAGGAGATGTATGTTATGGCAAAAAAAGTATTAACAAAAAAAGAAATAGAAGCTAAGCAAGAAAAAAGAAAAGTTTTATTTCAAAGAATAGGTGCTATTGTCGTGGTTACTATTTTGGTTTTGGTTGCTTTCGCTGCTTTATTTGAAGGAATTAATTAATGTCAATCATTAAATTAGATAATATTTCTTATTCTTATGATAATAAAAATTTAGCTTTAAAAAATGTTAATATTGATATAGAAGAAAAAAGTAGAACGGTCATCGTGGGACATAATGGTTCTGGAAAATCAACAATAGCAAAATTGATTTGTGGTTTGCTAAGTTTTAAACAAGGCAAATTATTTTTATTTGGTGAAGAAGTTAATAGTAAAAATATTGATTTTTTAAGAAAAGATATCGGCATCGTTTTCCAAAATCCTGATAATCAATTTGTAGGAGCAACAGTTAGAGATGATATTGCTTTTGGACTTGAAAATAAATGTGTTCCTCAAAAGGAAATGGATTCGATAATTGAAAAATATGCTAATGAAGTTGGAATGATTGATTTTTTAGATAAAGAGCCTTCTAATTTAAGCGGTGGTCAAAAACAAAGAGTAGCCATTGCTTCTATTTTGGCTTTGGGTAGTAAAGTTGTTATTTTAGATGAAGCAACTACAATGCTAGACCCTAAAGGAAAAGAAGAAATTAATAAATTGATTGATAAAATCAAAGAAGAAAATCCAGATTTAACGGTTATTTCCATTACGCATAATGTAGATGAAGTTTTAAATGCTGATAAAATTATCGTTATGAATAAAGGAGAAGTTTTTTATAGTGGCGATTTAAAAGGTTTCCTTAATTTAGACTTAAAAAGCATTAATTTAAAAAAGCCTTTTATTTATGAAGTTTATGATAAATTATGTGAACAAGGAATTGATGTTGGAAGTTTTGATAATGAGAGTGAGTTGGTAGATAAATTATGGCAATTACATTTGAAAAAGTAGATTTTATTTATTTTCCTAAACTTCCTTTTCAACATCAAGCGTTATTTGACATTAATCTAAATTTTGAAGAAGGTAAATTTTATGCGATTGTAGGACATACGGGCTCTGGTAAGAGTACTTTAGTGCAAAATATTAATGCTTTATTACTTCCTACAAGTGGCAAAGTGATTGTTAATGAACAAGTAATTACAAATAATAAGAAAAGTATTGATTTTAAAAAGGTTAGAAAAACTAGTGGTTTAGTATTTCAATTTCCTGAATATCAACTTTTTGAAGAAACGGTTTTAAAAGATGTAATGTTTGGTCCTAAAAATTTTAAATATTCTGACGAAGAAGCTACTAAATTTGCTAAAGAAGCTTTAGAAATTGTTGGAATTAGTGAAGATTTATGGGAAAAATCTCCTTTTGATTTGTCAGGTGGACAAAAAAGGAGAGTAGCTATTGCAGGAATTTTAGCAATGCAACCTGAAATTATTATTCTTGATGAACCAACTGCAGGATTAGACCCTGTTGGAAGTAAAGAAATAATGGATATCTTTAAAAAATTGAATGAATTAGGGAAAACAATTATTTTAATTACTCACGATATGAATGTTGTTTATGAATATGCTGATGAAGTAGTTGTTTTAAATAATGGTAGAGTTGCTTATTTTGGAAACAAAAATAATCTTTTTGAAAATCAAGAAAAGTTGTCTTCTTTGCATTTAAAAGAACCTGATTTAGTTAGATTTAAAAGTTTACTAAGTGAAAAAGGATTTAAAATTGAAAATAAGGATACTTATACTTTAGATGATTTGATTTTAAATCTTCTTTGTGAGGTGAGAAAATGAAAAATATTGCTTTAGGAAGATATGTTCCTTTTAACACCTTTATTCATAAATTAGATCCTCGTGTTAAATTGTTTATTTTAATTTTATTAACCGTAGCGGTTTTTAATCCTATTGGATTATATGGATTTTTATTTTTAAGCCTTTTTACTTTAATTATTTTGGTTTTGTCAAAAATAAAAATTAAAACTTTTTTTAAATCTTTAAAAGCTATGTGGTTTATGCTTTTATTGTTACTTGTTTTCAACGTTTTGTTTATTAGAACGGGAGAAGTTCTTTTTACGATTGGCAAGTTTTTAATTTATAAAGAAGCGATACTTCAATCATTGTATATCTTTTTTAGATTAAGTTTAATGCTTGCTTTTACAATGATTTTAACCTCTACTACTAAACCTTTAGATATCACTTATGCGATTGAATTTTATTTAACACCTTTGAAAATTTTTAAATTTCCTTCTCACGAAGTAGCAATGATTATTTCTATTGCTTTAAGATTTATTCCGACTTTACTTGATGAAACAAGTAGACTTATGAACGCTCAAGCAAGTCGAGGGGTTGATTATGAAAATGGTTCTTTAAAAGAAAAAATAGGAGCAGTTATTTCTTTAATTATTCCTTTGTTTATTTCTAGTTTTCAAAGGTCAGATGAACTAGCAAGTGCAATGGTTGTAAGAGGATATAATCCTGAAGGGAAAAGAACTAGGTATAAGGTTTATAAAATAAAATGGAAAGATGTGATTAGTTTTCTTTTAATAATCGGAATATTTATAGTTACAATTAATATAAAAAAGGTGAGTTTTTAATGAAATATAAAGTTATAGTTAGTTATGATGGAAGTGATTTTGATGGATATCAAATTCAAAAAGATAAAAGAACTGTTCAAAATGAAATTCAGTTAGCTTTAAAAAAACTTTATCAACAAGAGATAAAGATTTCTAGTTCAGGTCGTACAGATAAAGGGGTTCACGCCTTAGGACAAGTTTTTAGTTATGATGTAGATAAAGAAATAAAATGTTATAAAATAAAAAAAGCTTTAAATACTTATCTACCAAAAGATATATCTATTGTTAATGTAGAAGTTGCAAGTGAAAACTTTCACGCTCGAGGAAGTGTTAAAAGTAAAGAATATTTGTATAAAATTAATATTGGTACTTTTAATCCTATTGAGAGAAAGTATTGTTATCAATATGGTTACTCTTTAGATGTTAAAAAGTTAAAAAAGGCTGCTAAAGTTTTTATAGGTACTCATAATTTTAAAAATTTTTGCACTAATGATGAAGAAAATAAAACTTTTATTAGGACAATTAATAATATAAAAATAAAACAAAATAAAGAAATAATTTCGATAACTTTTTCTGGAAATGGTTTTTTAAGATATATGGTTAGAATGATAATAGGCAGTATGATTGCTTATAATAATGGAAAAGTTGATTTGGATAATTTGAGATTTTCTTTAGATGAAAGATGTGAAAATAGGACAATTTATAAAGTTCCTTCTGAAGGACTTTATTTGGTTGGTGTAACTTACTCTAAATGAGTAAGTTTTTTTGTGGAAAACTCTGTTTCTTTCCCTAAAAAGAAAGTGTATATGATAAACTTTTAATATCATAAGAAGGTATGAATATGGAAAATAAAAGCAATGATGTTAAAAGAATGGAAATTGAAAAAGATAATTTGGAAAAAGAATTAGAAGATTTGATTATCGATAGACACGATGAAATGATAGAAGATTTAACAATGGAAACAGTAGATAAAATATTTAAAGATTCTTCTAAAGTGAAAAGAATATATTTGAAAATTAACAAGTTAGTGGCAGTGGTTACGGTTTTATATGGTGTGATTTTTGTGAATGTACTTTTCTTGTTATTAGGTGGATTAGAAATCATTGTTCAAAAAAAAGTTGATCAATCCCTTAAAGAAGATTATGAAACAGTGAAAAAAGATTATTATAATGAAGTAAAAAATCAAGTTTGGGTTCCTAATTGGGAATTAGTGGAAGAATTTATTGAAGATAGAAAAGAAGAAACAAAGTGGAACCAATATCAACAAAAAATAACTAAAATAGAAAAAGAAATAAGGGTATTAGAATCTAATATCGACGTTTGGAAAAGAATAAAAACTTCTGATAATATTTATCGTTATAGATATGAAGATGAGGAAGAACAAGAAGTTGTGATTGAAAATAGTTTGAAAAAGTAATAAAACTTCCTAATTGAACTTTGGTCAAAAATGGAGTATAAATGTTCATAAAAAGAGGAATATTTTATGAATAAAATACAAGAATTTGAAAAAATGGAAAGAGGTTTATTTGTCCATTACGGATTGTATAGTATCATTGGTAAAGGTGAATGGTATATGCATAACTTTAATATTGAACCTAAAGAATATGAAAAATATATGGCAGAGTTTAGGGTTAAAAAAACTTGGGCAAAAGAATTAATAAATATCGCTAGAAGTATAGATGCAAAGTATATTGTGCTTACTACAAGACATCACGACGGATTTTCATTATATGATACAAAGGGATTAACAAATTATGATGTGATGCATACTCCTACTAATCGTGATTTAGTAAGAGAATTTGTTGAAGAATGTAACAAAAATAATATTAAGCCTTTTTTTTATCATACACTTATTGATTGGCACGATAAAAGATTTAAAGATGATACCGAAAAATATTTTAAATACTTATTAGATAGTCTAAAACTTCTTTGCCAAAACTATGGAGAAATAGGTGGATTTTGGTTTGACGGAACTTGGAGTGACGCTAACTTTAATTGGCATTTAGATGAAATATTTAATCTTATAAAAGAATTACAACCTAATGCAATAATTGCAAATAATGGAGGTCAAGAGTACCCTGGACAAATTATTCACCCTGATATAGATTGTATTGTTTATGAAAGGGTAACTCCAACTTTAGTAAAAAATAGTGATGACAAATATCGTGCAAAAGAAGTTTGTCAAACTTTAAATTCACATTGGGGATACGCTAAAAATGACAATAATTATAAATCATTAGAGGAATTATTATCTATTTATAAAGAGTGTAGACTTCATAAAACTAATTTTTTAATTAATGTTGGTCCTTGTAAAAGTGGAAAGATACCTAAAAAGCAAAAAGCAATTATGGAAACATTTGGTAGAAAAATAAAAAATTAGAAGTTCTATATAGAATTGCATAAATTGGTAAATAATAATTTAATAATCAAATTTGGTTTATATTAATTTAATCCTTATTTAATTTATCTTATATGTTTGAATTTTTAATATTTAACCTATACTAAATTTAGTAAAACAAATATTGTTTTTAGTTTTAAAACTGATATAATATTTATAAAAAGCGAGGGATTATTTTAAAATGAAAACAAAGAAAATATTAAATACTGTTTTATCAATTACTAGTATCCTTGCCTTAACAGGTTGTACTACTTCTTTAAAGAAATATAAGGGTAGCAGTGATACTATCGTAGACCAAGACGGAAAAGGAAACACACAAGCAGCATCTCACATTATTTATTTTGACCATATCGATGGAGAAGGAAAAAAAGATAATGCTGATACTGAAACAGGTAAATTGCCTGCAATTATTACTTTTGAATTTAAAGCAGTTTCTGAAGATTATCAAGGAGTAAGTGCTGAAACATCTACTCAACACATTAGATATCAAGTAACTTATTTAGCTTGTAACTGTAGAGAAGCTGATTACAATGCTTGGACAACAATGTATGTTGAAATGTCTGCTACTAAAAGTGATTTAAACAATCCAGAGAATTCAAGAATTACCAAAATTCTATTTGAAGGAAGTGCTTTTGAGGATAATAATGGACACCCAACTGAAGTTGCTCACTGGGGAGATTCTCCTGCAATGGACGCTAACTTAAATGTATGGGCAAGTGATTATGCAAAAGAAGAAGGAACTCACGGAGCAACAAAATATGATTTTATCAATGAACTAGCTCCTTTATTAACAAGTACTGCTTTCATTGAAGGTAGCGATGCAAAAGGATTAAATAAAGCAACATTGGATAAATGGATGACAGATTCTAGTTCTTATAATGATGAAGGTTTCTTTGAACACGAAAATATAGATTTCTTCAAAAATACTAAAGTTGAAAGATACGAAGCTTTACTTGATGGAATGAAAGCAACAGGAATTTATAAAGCAAAACAAGAAGTTTCGTTAAATGATGCTTATGCAGGTGCTTCTGTTTCCTTAGATAATATGTTATCTGTATTAAGAGCATTATTTGAATATCACGCAAAACAATTAAACAATATCAAAAATAATAACAATTTAGCATTATTCTATGAATATAACGCTGATTCTAATTTCAAAGGAACTTATAAGATTGAAGCTGCTGATAGTGAAACAACTACTCCTATTAACAAGAGTCAACTTGAAGCAATGATAGCAGATAAAGGAACATATTTAGTATATGCATCTAATGAAGGCTGTGCTACTTGCCAAGCATTTGCAAAACCAGTTAATAAATATGTTAAGAATTTAGGACAAAAAGTATATGAATTACTATTTGTTGATGCAATACAAGTAGTTAGCCACCCTGATTTACCATCAGCAGCACCTACATTATTCTTAATTTCAGATGGAAAAGTAGTAGCTGTAATTGATGCTGAAACGATTACAGTAGCTGCAGAAAATAATTCATATAAAGCAATTTTCCTAAACTTTACTCAAAACTTAATAAGTCCTGAACACGCTTAATCTTAAGTAAATAAAAAGTATAAATTAAAGTGAATTTTCAAAACAAAACAAGGCTTGAAATTCACTTTTTTTATTGAAAGTTTTAAATTTTTTTGGTTCTTTAAATTTTCTGGGGGTTTTTGGGGGTCGGTGATGAAATCAAAATCACT
>CAYTZW010000040.1:0-8956 GCA_964442785.1 uncultured Erysipelotrichaceae bacterium | reverse complement strand
AATATAAACTTGGAAAAATTGCAAATTTTTTGAGTTTTTCTAAATTGTTAACTTATGTAAAAAAAAACAAATAGAATTTCCTATTTGTTTTATGATCTTTCAATCAATTTTATTTCAACATCATAAGGCTTAGGAGCTTTTACAGTAACTCGATCACCTTTTTTCATTCCTAGAATAGCTTTTCCTAAAGGTGAAGCATTAGAAATCTTACCATTTAAAGGGTCAGCTTCCAAAGAACCAACGATAGTGAACTTTTCAACTTCTAAGGTATTTAAGTTTAAAACCGTAACCGTACAACCAAGTTTTACTAATTGAATACCACCTTTTGTTTCACTAATAACTGCAACATTATCAAGGTTAGCTTCCAATTCTTTAATTCTTGCTTCTACTTCTGCTTGTCTTTGTCTAGCAGCATCATAGTCAGCATTTTCAGATAAATCTCCTTGTGCTCTAGCTTCTTTTAATTCATCTAAAACTTCTAAACGAACAACATTTTTTAAATGATCTAATTCATTTTTTAAAGCTTCAATTCCTTCTTTTGTTAAATAAATTTTTTCATCAGCCATATTCATTCTCCTTAAAATCGTTATTATTATAACACAAATTTAATTTAATTCCATTATTTATTCTACTTCAGACATATAAGCGTCGAAAACTTCTTGAACTAAATCCCATTCCTTTTGTTCTTTAAGAGGAATAAGGTTTCCTTTCCCGTCGTATTGAAAAGGAAAGACAGAACCAGACTCATCATTATCATCATAGTACAAAACATAATCTTTATTACTATTTTTGTCATTAAAAGTTAAAAGAATAGTCATTTCCTTTTCAGTTCCGTCATCAAGAGTAACCATAATTCTATTATCAGGTTTATTTGTCATTTTATTTACCTCCCATATCTAAATAATTTTGCAAGATTATTACTGCAGACATCATATCAATAACTTTTTTTCTTTTTTTACGAGATAAGTCAGCTTCTAAAAGCCTTCTAGTAGCCATTTTAGTAGTCCACCTTTCATCAAGTAAAACAACACTAATATTATGTTCTTCTAGTTTCGCCTTGAATTGATTTACTAATTCAACTTTATCCCCTTCATCACCATTCATATGAACAGGTTTTCCTAAAATAACTTTGCTAACTTTTCTTTCCTTAACTATTTCTACCACTCTTGCTACTGCTTTATCATAATCTTCTTCTTCAAAACGGAAATTTTCCAACCCAGAAGCAATAATTCCTAAATCATCAGAAATAGCAATTCCCAGTGTTTTTGTTCCTAAATCTAATCCTAGCATTATTCCCAATTTCAATCACCAACTTAATTCTATCACAAAAAAGATTATTTTTTAACTAAAATAGCTTTTATTCTTCGCATTCCTGCCCCAATACCTTCTTCTTTTAGAATTTTAAACTCTCCAAGTTCTTTAGTATTGCTAACGTGAGGACCTCCACATTTTTCAATAGAAAAATCTCCTATTTTATAAACATTAACAACATTACCATATTTAGAATCAAATAGTCCTATAGCCCCCATTTTATCAGCTTCTTGATTAGTAACTTCGTATTTTTCAACAGGTATCGCCTCTTTTATTTTATCGTTAACAATTTTTTCTACTTCTTTTAATTGTTCAGGACTAACTTTAACAGGGTTAGGAAAATCAAATCTCATTCTTTCCACTGTAATATTACTTCCTGCTTGATGTACGTGTTCTCCTAAAACAATTTTTAAAGCTTTATGTAACAAGTGAGTAGCGGTATGATAAGCTGTAGTTATTTCATTTGTTTCTGCTAAACCACCTTTAAAAGCTTGGTCATTTCCCTTTTTAGAAATTGCTTGATGAGCTTCAAACTTTTTATAAAAAGCCTCAATATCAACTTCAAGACCATTTTCTTTGGCTAATTCTTGTGTCATTTCAATAGGAAAACCATAAGTATCGTATAATTTAAAACTATCTTCACCACTTAAAATCGTTAAATTATTATTTTTTAAATTACGAGCCATTTGATTAAATTTCTTTTCTCCGTCTCCTAAAGTATTCATAAATTTCTTAGTTTCTTTTAAAATCTCTGTCAAGATAATTTCTTCTTTTTCTTTTAAAGCAGGATACAATTTAGTAGCGGTTCCATTATCAATAGTAGATTTAATAATATCCTCATACTTTTCTTTTGGAATGCCAAGTTTTCTTAAATGACGAACACATTTTCTTATCATTCTTCTTAAAACATAACCTTGTCCTACATTAGATGGAACAACCCCGTCTTTAATAAGCAAACAAGCTGAACGAGTATGGTCAGCAATCATTCTAGCACTAGAAGCATCATAATTAACACTAAGTTCTTTTATCAACTTTAAAATAGGTAAAAATAACTCTGTATCATAAACATTATTATATCCTTCAATTAAACAATAAATTCTTTCAAGTCCAAATCCTGTATCGACATTTTTTTGTTTTAAAGGAGTATAAGTTCCATTTTCGTGTTTAAAATATTGCATAAAAACATTATTACCAATTTCCATATACTTACCACAATGACAAGAAGGTCCACAATCAACTCCACATTTAGCTTCATTTGGCTTCATATCATAGAATATTTCACTATCAGGTCCACAAGGGCCAGTTTCAAGTCCCCACCAATTATCTTCTTTTCCATAAAAATAAATTTGGTCATCGGTTAAACCTAATTTTTTCCACGCAGAAGCACTTTCTTCATCTTTTGGAGAATCCTCATCACCTGCAAAACAAGTAACCGAAATTCTTTTAGGGTCTAATTTTAAATAATTTACTAAAAAATCATAAGAAGTATTAATGGCTTCTTCTTTAAAATATTCCCCTAAAGACCACCTACCTAGCATTTCAAAGCAAGTAAGGTGTGAAGAATCTCCAACAGAATCAATATCATTAGTTCTTAAACAAGTTTGTGAATTAGTTAACTTTCTTCCTGCTGGGTGAGGATTACCTAACAAATATGGTACAAGTGGGTGCATTCCTGCAGTCGTAAATAAAACAGACGGATCATTTTCAGGTATCAAAGGAGCATTTTCTATTTCCTTATGTCCCTTACTAACAAAATAATCAATCCACATTTTTTTAAAATCATATGCTTTCATAAATTTCCTCCTAAATAAAAAAATATCAATCCATAGGGACGAATTGTCGCGGTACCACCCTACTTTATGATATTATCATACACTTAATTAACTATCCTTAACGGAGATAAACGCTAACTTTCATTAGAAGCTCCAAAGTAGCCCTTCATTTATTTTAAAACTATTCCACCAAACTAGTTCTCTCTATCTAAAATACAATGAATTTTTCTTCTTCAACGCTGCAATTATCTTATCATAAAATCTCTTTTTAGTCAACCTTATAAGATTTTTCAAAAAGTTGTAAAGAAACCTCTTTTCTTTTGTTTTCAAAGTCTTTGTTATAAGAATAAATACTAGTTTCTACACTCTTATCATTTAAAAATTCCAAAGAATTAGCCAAATATTCTCTTAAACCTTCTTTATTTCTTTCATTTGAAGCAAAATTTTTAAACTTAGAAATCAATATTTGATTATTAGGCAAAAACATTTTCATTTCTTCTAATCTTTTGATAATGGAACAATCTACTACTTTTCTCATCATTGGAATATCATTTCTCTCATTAGCAAGTAAAAACTCTCTTATTGAAAAATTCAAAGCATCAAAATGTTTAATATTTTTATCATAAAGAGAACTTTTTATAATTTTTCTTGTTTTTAAATATTTTTCAATTTCTTTATCCCTTAAATCTCCATTTTCATAACATTGATTAAAACCTTTAAAAAGAGAATAACTATTATAATAAAAATTCAAACTATTTTCTCCAATAGTTCCATTCAAGCTTTTTTCAATACATATTAACAAATCTTTACGATAATTTTCTTTTTCTAAATCTTCCAATTTATAACTTAGAAAATTTTTAATAACTTTATTGATTTTATAAGAAAACTCTAAAGAAAAAAGTTCACGATATTGATTATACAAATTTAAGTAATTTTCATTATCCATTAAATCCCATAAACTTATATATGCTTCTAAATCATTATTATACATATCATTAATAAAATCTTCATTTGTCATCTTGTTAGTAAGATTATTTAAAGATGCTGTAAAAAAAGGAAGTGAAGCAATAAAATTTTTATCAGAAGCAAATATCATAACCTTATTATATATTTCTTCTAGGACACCTTTTTTTTGAAAAAATGAAGCATCTTTAGTTAAAAGCATAATAGAAAAAATTTCTTGATGTGAATAAAAACAATCAATATTAAAAGGAAAATCAGGAACTAATAAACTAAGTTCTGACAAATAAGTTTTCAATTTTTCATCTACACTTAAAATTGGAGAATAACACAAATCTAATAATGTAGTATTCTCGACAAAATTTTCTAATTCTTGTTCTAATTCACTTAATCTAATGTTATACATTTTACTCACTCCTAAATAAAAAAATTTTAGTTACTTAATCATAAGCAACTAAAGTTTTTTAAACAAGGTAAGTTATTGATTTTGTGAATTATTACCTTTTTTTCTTTATAATTATTTTATTTTAAAATATTCAGTTTTTGCAATGTTATCCAATTCTTTTGATGTCATTATTTTAAGAGGAACCCACTCGACATTATCACAATTAAATACAAAATCTACACTATTAGCAACATCATAATTAATTGAGAAAAGATAATTACCTTTTATTTTTTTAAAACATAAAATATCACATAATAACAAATCTTGTTCTTCATTGTAATTTTCTTCAATCATTTCAAAATTATGACATACAATATCATAAAGATAAAATTTTTCTGCAAAATCAGAAATAACCCCTAATCTTTCTTCAACACCACAATTAATAGCAACTCTAAAAATTAAATCATTATCTTTAATTGCAAAATCAACAAAATCAGATTCGTGCAATTCATATAAAATATTTGTTCCTTTCATTTTTTATCCTTTCTATTATTCACTAAATTGAGACCATTTTGGTCCTTTATATTTTTCCATTTCGATAAAATTATCTAAATATTGTGATACATATTCTGCATACTTATAATATTCTTCTCTTGTTATAACATCTATTATTTTCCATTGAAAGTTTTTAGATTTAAACAACATATAAAACTCACAATTATATGAATTATCTAATAAATCTAATTCAATATTATCATCTTTGTCATCACAAAGACATATGACATCTAATGTTCTAAAATCAATAGGTCCTGATAAATACATTTCTTTAATTTTAACTTTTTTATATGTAACTTCCAATACTGCAAAATGTTTATCATCTTGAACAATTCCATACTCATCAAGATAATCTGCTAAAATAAGAATTATTTTAATATTGTCTTTATATATTTTCATATTAACAATAGACATATCGTGAAAATGTACAGGTACAGCATATTTATTTAATTCTTTTTCAATTTCTTCATAATTTTTCATAACAATCACCTTTTTATGATTTTATAATAACACAACAAAAGAAAATGACAAACTTTTTAGTTTACATAAATTATTAATTTTATTATTTCGTATTTAAAAAGCAGCCAAAAATAATTATTTTGACTACCTTTACTAAAATTATTTAACAATATATAAAATACCAATAGTTCCCTTACCACAATGAGAACTAATAACACAACCAGCTTCGGTTTCTTCTAAATGAACATTAGGTAATTCCTTTTTTAAAACTTTCCTAATATCTTTAGCATCTCCATCGGCAAAAGTATGAGTTATCATAACACAATCGGTATGAATATGCTCTTTATTTTCTAAAATGTCATCTATCATAAATCTTAAGGCTCTTTTTTTACCAATCGGCTTTGCTAAAACAGATAATTTATTTTCTTTTACTTGGATAATTGGTTTAATTCTAAAAAGATTTCCTATTAACTTCGTTGTTCCACTGCATCTTCCACCCTTATGTAAATAATCTAAGGATTCAACCGTAAATTTACTTCTTACATTAGGAACTAATTGTCTTACTTTACTTGCAACTTCACTAACTGGCCAACCTTCTTTGGCATATTTAGCTGCTTTTAAAACTAAAAGACCTATTCCAGTTGAAAGATTTTGACTATCAATAACTTCTATTCTTTCACTTGGAAATTCTTTTGCAGCTAGTAAGGCATTGTTGTAGGTAGAAGATAATCCAGAACCAATAGGTATAAAGATTATATCATCGCCTTCATCAATATATTTTTTAAAAAAAGTTATTAAATCTCCAGTTGATGCCGCACTAGTTTTAGGAAGTTCATTTCTTTTATCGACCATTTTATATAATTTACCAGCATCAATTTCCACGCCGTCTTTATAAGTATCATCTCCAAAAACGACATATAAAGGTACTATTTTAATATCATTTTCTTTAATCAACTTCTCGGACAAATCACAAGTACTATCTGAAATAACAACTATTTTTCCCATTTCATTCACTCCAATTCATATGTATTCTATCTTTTTTTAACATAAATTACAACTAAATAAGTAACAAAGCCGCTAAACCATAATAAAGAGCAACGGTTAAAGCATCAACCAAAGTAGTAACAATAGGTCCAGCCATTACTGCAGGGTCAAGTTTACATACTTTAGCCAATATAGGTAAACTTGCTCCTATTGTTTTAGCAATCAAAATCGAAATAAACATTGAGAAAGACACTACTAAAAACAAGGAAGTATTTGAAACATCAATAATGCCTAACCATTTTTCAATCCATAGCCAACCATAAGCACATAAACTCATACTAATCCCAACTAAAAAAGCAACTCTTATTTCTTTCCAAACAACCTTAAACCAATCTTTTGTTTCTATTGTATTAATAGAAATACCACGAGTTACAATTCCCGTTGCTTGATTTCCAGCATTACCTGCCGTATCTGTTAACATTGGCATAAAAATGGCTAAAGCAGGAATGGTGATTAAAATTTTCTCTGAGCTACTAATAATCATACTTGTAAAAACAGCACTGACCATTAAGATTAAAAGCCAACCAAATCTTTTCTTAAACAAAGAAAAAATACTAGATTCCAAATATTTACCTTCAAGTGGTGAACTTCCTGACATAATTTGAATATCTTCAGTCGCTTCTTGAGTGATAACATCTAAGATATCATCTGCGGTAATAATACCTAATAATTTGTTTTCTTTATTAACAACAGGTAAAACTGACATATCATATTTTTTAAATATCAAAGCAGCAGCTTCTTTATCATCTTCAAACATAACACTGATAAGGTCTTTTTCCATTAAATTACCTATTAGTTCATCATCATCTGCTAATATAATGCTTTTTAAACTAATATAGCCTTTTAAAGTTCTTTTACTATCCACAATGTAAGCATAAGAAATACTTTCAGCTTTTTCACCTTGGACTTTAACTTTTTTCAATGCTTCCTTACAAGTATCATCTTTCTCAAGTTCTACATAACCAATATTCATTATAGAACCGACTGAATCTTCAGGATAATTTAATATTTTATTGACATCATTTCTAGTTTCTTTATCAATAGATTTCAATACTTTTCTTACTAAATTAGTAGGTAAATCTTCAATAAAATCAACAATATCATCAGTATAAATTTCTTCTAAGACAGTTTGAATATCTTGACTGGAAAAAAGATTTATAAGTTTTTCTTTAGCTTCTTGGCTTAAATATGTAAAAACTTCCGCACTATTAGAAGCAGGGATAACTTTAAAAAGAAAAAGTAATTCATCTTCATTTAATTCATCAATAGATTCCGCAATATCAACGCTATTATATTCATTAAATATATTTCTAAGTTCGGTTATTTTCTTTTCATTTATTAATTTTTTAAATAATTCCAAATTCAATTCTTCCATATTCATCGCCCCTTTTATATTATAAGAAAAAAAGAAGGATTTTTCTATCCTTCTTAAATGTTTTTATATTCATTTAGTTTTTCAAGTAATTTTGAATAATTTTCTTGATATACTTTTTCTTTATTTTTTTCAATTTCTATCTTTTCTTCACTAGCTTTAGAAATGAAATTTTGATTAGTTAGAAGATTATGACTTCTCGCTAATTCTTTTTCCAATTTAGCAATTTCATTTTCTAATCTTTTAACTTCTTCTTCAACATCGATTAAGCCTTTTAAAGGTATTATTAAAGTTACTTTATCTAAAATGATATTAATAGCCTTCTCGGAAGTAGGATTAACTTTACTGATATATAAGGAAGATGCAAATAAAAATCTATTTAAATATTCTTTATTATCTTCAAGATTATTCTTTAATTTTTCATCTTCTACCACAATATTAATTTCAATAGGCTTATTAGGAGCTATCTTATTTTCGTTTCTTAAATTTCTTACAGAACTGATTATTTCTTGAATTTTTTCAGCGACTAAAAGTTTTTCTTTGTCCTTTGGTAAATTAATAGCAGTAGGATAAGAAGCAATATTCAAACTTGTATCAAAGCCATTAATAGATTGATATATTTCTTCACTTACAAAAGGCGTAAATGGGTGTAATAACTTAGAGATAGTTTCTATTAAATATAGCAAAATATTTTTCGTATTTTTATCTTGTTTAACTTTACTAAGTTCGATATACCAAGAACAGAAATCATTATAAATAAAATTATATAAAGCTTTTCCTGCAATACCAAATTCATATTTTTCCATAGATTTAGTAACTTCTTTAATAGTTTCATTCAATCTTGTTAAAATCCAATAATCAAAAATAGATAATTTAGAAGTATCTATATCTTCTCTTACAAAATCATCAGGAGTGGACATTAAAACAAATCTTGAAGCATTCCATATTTTATTGATAAATCCCCAAGAAGATTTTACCTTTTCATCACTATATCTAGTATCTTGACCTGGAGTAGAATTAGTAATAAGGAAAAATCTTAAAGCATCAACTCCATATTGGTCAATAACGTCCATTGGATCTATTCCATTACCTAAGGAT
>CAYTZW010000039.1:0-8981 GCA_964442785.1 uncultured Erysipelotrichaceae bacterium | reverse complement strand
ATTTTTAATGTTTTTTCTTTATGGATTTGCTTAATTTGAATAGATAGTGTATAATATCGCTAGAGATGTATCTCTTATTATAATTTAAATTATAATAAAGTAAGTGAGGAATTGATTGTATGGAAAATGTCAACAGAGAAAAAATTGTTGAGATAAAGAATTTATCTAAACGATATGGAAAATCTGCTACATTAGCTGTTGAAGATATAAATATAGAATGCTATGCAGGTGAAATTGTAGGACTTTTGGGGAAAAATGGTGCTGGAAAGTCAACTACCATTAAATGCTTAACAGGTTATTTTCCTTTTGAAAAAGGAGATATTAAAATTTGTGGCTATGATATTAAAGGAGAACCTGTAAAAGCAAAACAAAATTTAGGTTTTGTTCCTGATAATAGAGCTTTGTTTGAAAAGATGACAGGAATGGAATATCTTAACTTTATTGCGGATATTCATAATGTTTCTAAAGAAGATAGAGTAAAAAGAATTGAAGAAATGCAAGCATCTTTTAAATTAAAAGATAAGATTAATCAACTTATTTGTTCTTATTCACACGGAATGAAACAAAAAATATGTTTAATGGCTTCTTTAATTCATAATCCTAAGTTGTGGTTGCTTGATGAGCCTTTGACGGGGTTAGACCCTCAAACAAGTAAGGCTTTACACGAATATATGCATAAATATAAAAATGAAGGTAACGCCGTTTTATATAGTTCTCATAATTTAACAGCCGTTGAAAAAAATTGTGATAGAGCTTATATAATTAATGGTGGAAAAATTGTTGCTGATATTGATATTGCTAAATTTATTAAAGATAATCCAAACAAAAGCCTAGAAGAAGTCTTTATAGAGGAGTTTGGAACAGATGAATAAGATTAGTTTATTGTTTAAAAAAGATTTTTTAGAGTTTAGTTCCAATTTCAAAAAAGGTAAAACTAAAGATATTTTGGAAATTCTTTCATCTTTTTTCTTATTATCAATAGTCTTTGTCTTTTTGATATATGTTTTTGGACATTTTGCTAAAAATTATGTTTCGGTTGATTTTGGTGATGTTTTTGCTAGAAGTGAACGAGTAAAAGAGTTGATGACAATTAGTTTTAGTGTAATTATTATTGCTAATGTTCTTATTGTGATTAAAAAAATATACAATACACTTGTTGATAATAAGGATAATGATGTTTTTGTTTATCAACCTATTAGTTCAGGACAAATTTATGTTTATAAACTTTTGAAAATATATTTTTCTTCTCTTGTTTCAACTTTTTTAATAGCATTACCTATCGGCATTGTTTTAGATAATTTATCTACTTCTATTGGTGGAGTGAGTTATTATTTATCACTTATTGTTACGATTATTCTTTTATCTTTTATTTCTTGTGCGATAGCTTCTTTCTTATTTTTACCTTATTTCTATATTAAGAAGAAAATATCATCAAAGTTTTGGATTTCTCTTTTGATATATGTTTTATTAATTGGTTGTGGTTTTTTAATATATGGTTCTTTATTAAAATTCTTAACTAGCATCATAAGAACGGGAGAAATAAAATATATATTTGATTTACAAATGATTAATGATATTAAAAAGGTAGTTAAGTTTTTATACCCTGGACAATTCTTTACTAACATTTTATGGGATAAAAATTTAATTATTAATGTGATGATAGTTCTTGTGATTTCTGCTATTTCTGTTTTGATTTCTTATTTTTTAATAAGGAGCATTTACCAAAGATTAATTCAAATCAATTTAGAAGGAAATCAAAAAGAATATCAAAATATAACTAAAATGGAACAAAAAAGTGTTACCAAAACATTGCTTCACAAAGAATTTATTATTGTTTTTAGAACTCCTGCTTATGCTTTTCAATATTTTGCAATGGCTATAACCTTACCTTTTATGGTTTATATTTGTGCTTCTTTGTTAGAAACAATGATTTCTAGTTTGACTATTGTTAATTGTAATTATGCTTTAGCTATTTTTAGTGTTTCAATGTTAAGCATTTTGACAAATACTTTCTGTACTACCAATATTAGTCGGGACGGTAAGATGTTTGCTTTAATGAAAACCTTACCAATTACGATTGTTGAAATTGTAAAAACTAAAGTTTTGTTTTGTAGTCTTGTTTCTTTTGCTTCAATTTTTATAAGCTCTTTAGTTTTACTAATAAGTGGTTTTATTAATTTTGTTTATTTTTTAATCACAATTTTAGTGGGATTTGTTTTTTCTTTATCTCAAATAGCGTATGCTACTAGAAAAGATATGAAAAACCCTTGCTTTCCTAACAATGAAAAAGAAGAAATCATTGATAGTAATAGCAATATGGCAACCTTAGTTTTAGTTGGTTTATTTACAACTTTAATTGCTTGTGGTGGTGCTGTTTTGATTTCCGTGGTTATGGGAATGAAATATGGAGAAAAAAATGCGACGATAACATCTTTATTGTTTGTAAGCATTATCTCAATTTTAGTTTTAATTATTTGTTTAACCTATTTATTTAAAAATTTAAAAAAAGAATATTATGTAAATGAGTAAGAAAGGAGGAGATTTAAGTGAAAAAAGTAACGACAAAAGTTGTTTTATTAATGTTAGTTTTACCGCTTCTTTTAATATTTGCTATTAACACTACAATAAATGTTACTACCATTTTAACGGATATACCTGTTACTAGTATTAGCATTGAAGGCGATAAAATTCGTTTTGTTAATGTTTTGGATACTGATAATGTTGTTAAGCTTAATACCATTGTTTATCCTAATGAAGCTAGCAATAAAAATGTTACTTATTCTCTTGAAAATGTTGCTGATGAAAAGAATGCTGAAGTTGTTCTTTCTCAAAATGGTACGGTTAAGCCCCTTTCTACAGGAAGTGTTATGGTGGTAGCTACTGCTGACGGTGGGCGACAAGATAAAGTTAAAATCAATTTCTATAGTGAAGCTATTTCTAATGTGGAACTTCTTAATAGTGATTTTAGAATTGATGTTGGTTCTAGTTCAAAAATAACTTTAGGAACTGATTATACTATTTATCCTGAATCTAGTAATGGTGGAGTTACTTTTACTTCTAACAATAATAAAGTTAGTGTTGATAGATATACAGGTGAATTTATTGGCTTATTTGCAGGTGAAGCAATAATCACTGCTTATGTTGAAGGTATTAAATATAATCAAACTTCTGATGCATTTGAAGATTATATTTATGAGTTGTCTTTCAATGTTACTGTTAATAGTACTAAAAACAATCAAGTTTTAAGTTTTGCAGGTGGTTCTTCTTCCGTTGAAACTTCTGTTGTTAAAGGTGAAAAAACAATACCTTTCAATTATTTTGAATATGATAATTTAGGAGAATTAACTTATTTAGTTGGTGAAGATGACAAACAATACATTGAGAATATAAGTATTTCTTATTTGGGAGATAATGAAGGTTTTGTCAATGTTACTTTAAAAGATGATGCTCCTAAAAAAGTATATAGTATTTTGATATGTGCTAAAGGTCTTAAAATCGGTAATATAGAATTGGAGAAAAAAGACCCTAGTATTTCTCTTTCAGTTACTCAAACAACTTTCTCAATTTCAAATGCTAATATACGATTTGGAGTGAATGTTGAAGGTTTAGAAAATTATAATGTTAGATATGAATCTACAGACTCAAGTGTTTTCTATGTCAATTCCAACAATAACGAATGTATTTCTAAAGCTAAAAAAGAAGGAACTGCTAAAGTTAGAGCCATTCTTTATGTAAATGACCAAAAGGTTGCCACTTCTGAATATGTTGAATTTACAGTAGTTAATCCTTATATTTCTTTAAACATTATGGAAAATTCTAAAGTATATGGATTAGAAAATAGATTTGTTTTAGGAAAATATCATTATGACCAAAAGGCTAAGATTGATTCTTATCAATTAAGTGTTTCTACTCTTGATGCTACTGGAAATAGTAACAACATTGATATGAGTAAAATAACTTGGAAAAGTAGTGATACCACAATAGCAAGTGTCGATAATGAAGGAAAGGTTACCGTTTTAAGTTCAGGAATTGTAATAATTACCGCAGAAAGTGCTTACAACGAACTGTTAGGAACTAATGTGAAAAGTTCTTTTGAAATATCTTGTCAAGAAAAAGGATTAAATGTTTATAGTTATCTTGATTTGATGTTTGCTAATGCTAATAATTATGAAACTGTTTTAATGGATAATATAATGTTAGCAGACCAAATAAATGAAAGTAATTATCGCGATTATTTAACTAAAGTGGTAACTTTTGAAATGGATACAACTGCTGATAAAGCTTACTATGAAGGAAATAATAAAAGTAGCGATGCTAAGATTAGATATTGTGTTGAATTTACTTCAAATGTTTATGGAAATGGATATTTTATAGACGGCAATAATATTACTCGTTCTGTAGATAAATATAACTATTCGATATTCAATGGACCTTTAAACTTTGTTGCGATTAGTTATGACAATAATTCAAGTTCTAATGCTAAAATAAAAGCCCAAGATAATATTGTTTTCTTAGTAAAAAAAGATAATATTAGTATCAATAATATTGAATTAAAAGGTTGTTCTGATTCTTCTTTAGTAGAAGGAAATCAAATTAATTTAGGTAAATTAGATAATTGTGGAACCGTATTAGAAATAGTTGGAAATAACACATCTTTACTTTACAGCAGAGTTAATAATGGTAGAACCGTTGTAAGAATATATGGAAAAGCTCACGAAAGTGATAATGAAAAATTACAAAACAATTTATCCGATTACAAAACTGTTACCACGATAAGTAATTGTATTATGAGCCACGCTAGAGAATTTATTTTAAAAGTTGGTAGCAATCAAATACTTAGAAATACATCGGTTACTAATCAAGAATTAGAAACACCTAGCCAAAATCCTAGCAAATACGAACACGCTGCTCCTTCTTTTACTAAGGAAGACGGTAGCAATTACTTGTTGAGTGATGAAAAAGATGAATATTTCATTGAGAACTATTTGATGAATGATGTTATTTTAAAAGATAGTGTCTTTTATGAAGCTGGTTTATTCTGTATTGGATTTGATACTCAATTTGCAGGACTTGTATTACACGGATATGATTATGGTTCATATAAATTTTCTGAGTTGGGTTGGAAAGAAGTAGCGGGAACTTCTTATCCTGCTAGAATAAAAATACAAGGTGATGTTAGATTTTATGATTGGAAAGTAATCGATGAAGTAGATAGTGGAACTTTAGTTGAAGGTGATAAGAGTTTACTAAATACTATTGGATTAAACTTAGATGTTTCCAAATTATTAGATAGATATAATAGTGAAAATGCAGGTAATGATATAGTTGCTACCTATGAAGGAAAAGACTATATTAATGCCGCTATAGTTTTCTACGGAGGGGGTAAAAATTATAGTTGGATAGATACTTCTGAAGTAAGCAGTTCATTTAATGAATTAGATTCTTTTGAAGTTCCAGTTGGATATTTCAGTGAAAGACCAGATCTTATTTATTTCTCTGCTGGAAAAGAAAATTTCAGATTTATGGTATATGATAAAAATTCAAATCTAAATTATCAAAAACAACAAGCTGAATTAAATGATGGGACTGCATATTCTTGGTTAATAAGAAGTAAATAAATCCAAGTGTAGAAAGGAGTAATTTATAAATGAAGAAGAATTTTAAATTATTGTTATTTATTGTATTGTTTGTCGTAGGTATTTTTACTACGATAATCTTTCAAAATGCCATAAAAACGGACGCAGGGTGTGGATTGTTGTCCTCTTATGAGGTAACTGTTAAAATTTCAGATAGCGACGGTGGTAGTGTCAGCGGTGGTGGCGAAGTTTGTTTAGGAAATGTAACTTCAACCTCTAAAACTCTAACTTTAACAGTATCACTTAATGAAGGTTATACCTTTTTAGGTTGGTATAATAATGGCACTTTAGTTAGTACTGATACAACCTATACAGCAACGATAACTAAAAAAGATTCTTCTTATGAATACATTGCTGAAGTTGAAGCAAATCAAGGTGTTACCGTAACTTATCAAGCAGGAGATACAAATGTAATATTACCTGCTTCAACGACTGCAAAATACGCAAAAGGAAAAGTTATTAATTTTTCAGAAATATACTCTTTTGCAGACTACTATGTTTATGGTTATTATATGACTAATTTAGATAATCAAAAACATTATGATAAAACTTTAACACTACAAGATAATGATTTGACGATAACGGTTTATTCTACTGAATGTGTAGCCTATGGAAGTGGTCAATATTTTGCTAGTTTAGAAGATGCTTTCGCTAGCAGTGTTTCTACTTTGTATTTAAGAAAAAATTATTCTCTTTCATCTTCTTTAACTATTCCTAGTGGAAAAACATTTGTTTTACCATATTCAATAGGTGGAACAAGTGAAACTGAAGAAGGAACTACTTCTACTGCTACAACTAAAGTTTCTTGGTCTAATTCTTCTTTGGTAAATAGATTTTTAGTTTTAACTTTAACAATCGAAAAAAATGCCAATTTAACAGTTCAAGGTACTTTAGTAATTGGGGCGGTAGTACATTATCCTGACCAATCAAGTCAAGCTCATACATCAGGAGCTTATTCACAAATTATCAATAATGGAAATATTGTGATTAATAATGGTGGCAAATTTAAAATATATGGATTGCTTGACGGAAGTGGAACTTTAACTGCTAATAATGGAGCTTATATTAATGAACCATTAATGCTTAATGATTTTGCAGGGGGAAGCAATGCGAAAGCTTATTATGAAGAAGGAAGATTTCCTGTTAATCAATTTGCAACTGTTAATATAAGATGTAAACAAATAATTCATTATGGTGCTGTAGTAGAAGGAACATCTTCTTTGTATGCTGCAATCCTTCTTGTTAATAAAAAAGTCAATATCTCAAGTGCTAATTTAATTGCTCCAACAGGGAAAACATCTCTTATAAATATGAATGAAGGAAGTAGAATAGAAATTACTTATTCTTCTAAATCATTAGACGTTTATATTGGAGAAGGAAATACAACTTATTTAGGTGATAGTGGAGTTTGTACGTTACATATATATGGTTCTGTTTCTATGGGAATTTTTGAAATAAGTTATACTGGTTTATCGTATGGAAGTTCTTCTACTTATTTAGGGTTACCTTATACATATAATTTTATTGTCGAAGATAGTGGCGTTATCAATATACCTAGTTCTTACAAATATAAGATATATACTGGAAGTTTAGTTCACATTAAAGAAGGTGGAACTTTAAATATTGAAGGTGCCTTAGTTGTTTATGACGGATTTTATCAACCTCATAAAAGTTATAAATATTATCCAACTTCTGCTCAATTATTAAGTGGCGGATTTTCACAAAGTGGAAATTTAATTGTAGAAGGAACTTTAGATATTAATGGTACTTTTGGTGGAACTGTTCAAACAAGTGAAAATGGTTTTGTAAATGTTAGTAGTTCAGCTACTTTAAGTGTTAAAATAGATGAAGGAAGTGTCGACGGCTATAGTAGTGCTGTTGATAATTTAACAACAATAACTTTAAACGCTAAAGCATATGGTTTAGCAGGATTTTATGATTTAGAAAGTGGAAAAAGTTATAAAGCTTTTTCAAATGAAACATTTATTGTTCCTTCATTTACTTATAAAAGAAATTTAGATAGTACAGACTATACTGTTGAGATTAATCAATCTATGATTGGAAGATTATTAGAATGGAATGGTACTAAATATGTTTCTTCTGTAAAACACTACATAGGTTCTTCTCTTGAAAATGCCATATCAATAGGATTTACTAGTGCTGCTGATACCGTTGTTGATGATTTAAATGGCTATTTTGAAGCAACTCATACTTTTTCTAAAAATGAAAAAATATATTATTATACGATAGGTAAAGAAAAAACTTTATCAGAATTACATAATTTTGTAATAACTACGTATAATGATTATATTCTTTTAAATGAAGTTGTTAATTACTATAGTGTTGAAGCAAATGAGTATTCCGTGTTAGAAAGTAATTTACCTTTTGATATTCAAGGAAAGGTTTATTTCTATGGTGGTAAAGAACAAGCACTAAGTTACGAGTATCCTGCTTTAGAAGAAAATAGATATGTTTATAATGATGTGGCTATTTACCATAATCATTATGATAATTTAGATTTAAAGGTAAAACTAATTGTTATTCCTGATAAATATGCTTCTTATAATGAAAGTGTTGCTGCTTTAGTTAATTCTAATAATGTTTTAGAAGATGCTAAAAATTTATATAACCTTTATTTAGAATATTTACAAGAAGCTTCTTTATTAAGAAGTGATGATTATAATTTTGCTGTTGCTTATTTAGAAAAAGATTATGCTAAAAAAATTGTAAAATCAATTAGTTTAAATAATGTTACTTATGGAGATTTAACTGCTGATGCTGATGCAACTTATCTTGATAATAGCACAGGAACTATTTTAGTAACTACAAGTGGCTATAATAACTTAACAGCTAGTTTTAAAGCTAATGTTAAATATGGAAATAGCACCTATAGTTTATCGATAACTCCTAGTACGGTTACTCCAAAAACTATTTATATAAGTATAGAAAATAAAGAAGTTAATTATTTAGATGATGAAGTAGAATTAGTAGCGGTTTTAGATAATGGTTATACTTTGGTAGGAAATGATACACTTCTTGATATTATTACTCTGACAAGAGAAGAAGGAGTAAATGCAGGAACCTATAAAATTACCTCTAAATGCATTCATAAAGGATATAATGTAATTAATTCTAATGAAGCAACATATAAAATTAATCCTTTAGAAGTAAGCATTAAAGTAAATGAAGTTAATGCAGTAATGGAAAAAAGAAAAGAAGAAGTAAGCTTTGAAATAGTCGAGGACAACAACATTGATTTAAGTGAAGTTCTTTCTTATGAAATTAGAAATAGTGAAAATGAAGTAGTAGCAAAAGTTGAAAATGGAACTTTAACTGTAGTAGGAG
>CAYTZW010000038.1:0-9089 GCA_964442785.1 uncultured Erysipelotrichaceae bacterium | reverse complement strand
CATGTATTAGGCACGCCGCCAGCGTTCATCCTGAGCCAGGATCAAACTCTCAAAAGTTTGAATCTTGTTCTCGTTTATTGTTTTTGTATTTTAATAGATCAGTAGTAGATCTATAAACTCAAGATAAATTGACGTATTCTGTTTAGTTTTCAAAGATCGTTTTCTATAACTGAGTTATAGAGTTATTCGCTTTATCTCGCAGCGAACGATAATAGTATACATCTTAGAAAAATTATTGTCAACACTTTTTTTAAAATATTTTTTTGTGTGGATAACTTTTATTTTTTCTAAAATTCTTTTTGGTGCCCAGAACCAGAATCGAACTGGCACGGGTCTCTCAACCCTCAGGATTTTAAGTCCTGTGCGTCTACCTGTTCCGCCACCTGGGCAAATGAATGGTGATCCGTAGAAGACTCGAACTTCCGACACCGTGATTAAAAGTCACGTGCTCTACCACCTGAGCTAACGGACCAGTGGTAATTTTTTTTATTATTAATGGCTGGGGTACCTGGATTCGAACCAGGGAGATGTCAGAGTCAAAGTCTGATGCCTTACCGCTTGGCTATACCCCAACATAGTGGTGGAGGAGGACAGATTTGAACTGCCGAACCCGTTGGGAATTGATTTACAGTCAACCGCGTTTGACCACTTCGCTACTCCTCCAGATTCTTAATAATAAAATGGTGGATGCTGACGGGCTCGAACCGCCGACCCACGCCTTGTAAGGGCGTTGCTCTCCCAACTGAGCTAAGCATCCGTTTTGTGTCCACTTGCTGAACGCATAAACAATATTATCACATTTATATAATTCAGTCAAATTATTTTTTTATTTTTTTTATTATTGTTGATTAGTGGTTTTCTTTATCCATATAGGAAGCATTTCTTTTAATTTTGAGAATTCTCTAAATGTATCAACTTTTTTCTTTTTGTGATGAATTTTGTCGAAGTTTTCTCTTGTTCTTTGTAATGCTTTAAGTGATAGTTTTAAATGTTTTGTTTGGTCATCAATTTCTAAAACTTTTACTTTTACTTTTGTTCCCACTGTTACAAATGATTCAACTGATTTAACAAACTTAGAAGATATTTCAGATATATGAATTAATCCTGTATATCCTTCCTCGGCATTTGCAAATGCTCCATAAGGTTGTAATGCACTTATTTCCACTTCAATTATATCTCCGATTTGATAAGCCATTAACTTCACTTCCTTGTTTGTTTTTTTATTTTATCATTTTATTAACAAATAGTAAAGTAAAATAGACTTTTTTTATTAATATAAATATTACCTTATTAATATATATAATTATATAGAAAGAAATTGACTACTTTTAATTTATGTAGTATGCTCTTTTACAGGTGATTTTATGGAAGAAAAAATTATTGAAGTAATTGAAAAAATTAGACCTTTTTTGCAAAAAGATGGTGGCGATATTGAATTTTTATATTTTAAAGACGGCATTGTTTATGTAAGAATGAGCGGTGCTTGTGCAGATTGTATCTATATTGATGACACTATTAAAGATGGTGTTGAAGCAATGCTTTTAGATGAAGTTGAAGGCGTTTTGGCAGTAGAAGTGGTTAAAGAATAGTTTTTTCTAGCCATTTTATTGGTCTTATTCCATATTTGTTTTGTAAAATTTTATAAATTGAATTTATTTTTGTATAATTCATTGACATTTTTTGTTTTTCTTCAAATAAAAAATTAAAAATGTCTTTTTTATTGTCATAAAATTCTATTAATTCATCAAAAATAAAATCTGGGTATAAAATTCTTGCCATTAGATAACTTGCTTCTTTTGAATTTAACTGATAATTATCTAAAATATTTTCTATTTCATTTAAAGAAAAGGTTTCTGTTTTAAAAAGATAGGCTAAATCTCTTACAGGATTATCTATGATTAAATTTAAAGGATTTAAAAAGTTATAATGATCAAAATTTCCTTTTTTCTTATGTGTTATTGTTAATCTTTCTAACTTATCATTGGTATCTGTTATTAGATCTGCTAGGTATTGACAAGAATTTTCGGCTAAACCGAAATTATAAAAAATTAGTTGTAAGAATTCTTTATAATTACTTTGGTCTTTTCTTATTGTAGGGATTACAAAATTACTTACAAATTCATATTTTTCTTCTTGCAAGGTTAATATATTTTTTAAACTGTATTTTTTATTTTCTATTCCTGAAAAATGTTCGTGCAATTTATAGTAATCTGTTATCTCAATTTTTACATTAGGAACTGAAATCAAAACGTATGCCATTCCGTTGTAATAAGAAATATAGTTATCATTTCTATTTTTAATTATATAACCACTTTTTCCGTCTAAGTATTGCGATATTTTTGTTGAAAATGCGGCAATTTCTCTTATTTTATTTTCTTCATTGTCAACTCTTTCAAGTTTAAAAAACCAATTTTTGTATATGAAACTTTCATTTACGATGTTAATTGGATAATATCCATAGTTATCAAATAAAAAAGCGAACATTTTTTCTCCTAACTTACAGGTATTGTTCCTGTCATATTATTTATACTTCCACTTCCTAAATAGTAATTTGGTATTTCTCCTTGGATTGCTAAAGATGCGATTATGGTAGTATTTTCTATTTGATTATTTTCTTTGCTGAAAGGTAGCAATACTTTCATATTTAGTTTTGTTTTTATCTTTATTTCCACTAACACATTATTGATTCCATAAGAATTAATCGAAGATATTAATTCTGTTGTCGTATTCCCCATTAGTTGAAATTTTAAGGGTATATTTGGGCCTAATGAAGATAATATAAAGTTTGAGGAACCAATAAACAAAGGAACTTGATAATATATTGCTTCATCTTTAACTTTATAATCTATGACATCATTTATAATGTTAAGTGTTTCTAGTTTTCCTTCTTGCACTAATTTAATATTTTTATTTATTTTCATATTTATTTCAGTGGAAATTTTGTTTAATAAGGCATTATTGTATGAAAAACTTGTTATTTTTCCTTCATTATTCTCATTTATTATTATATATGGTTTATTTATTTCTCCTATTATTTCTAATATTGAGTTGTTAATTATTAAATTGGCGATTTCTATGCTTTTGTTTTTTCCATATTCTGTTACTACTGGTTTCACATTTCTATTTAACGTATTTAAAGAAATTACAGTCATTACAATTAAACTTGTTAGAAATCCAACAATTTTTATGTCTTTCCATTTAAAATTTTTCATTTTTTACCTCATCTTAATATATGAATTAAAATCGAATAAAATGAATATATTTGTTAATAATGTATGCAGGTGGTTTTATGAAAAATATTGCAAGAAATATTATGAGTTCTTCTCTAATAACAATTTCTCCTAATTGTACCATTAAACAGTCTTGTAAAATAATGAAAGAACATAATATTGGTTTCTTGCCTGTTGTTGAAAATGATAATATTTTAGGTGTTATAACGGATAGAGATATTATTTTAAGAATTGAAGGCGAAAATTTTTTAAATGATAAGGTTTGCAAGTATATGACCCCTGCTCCTTTGCAATTTGTTATGGAAGAAACTTCTATTTCTGATGTGATTTTTACGATGTCTAATTACAAGATTAGAAGGGTTTTAGTTTTGGATAATGATAATCTTTTATCTGGTGTTATTTCTTTGAAAGATATTGTTTTGAATAGTTCGGATAGTATTAATAATATTGGTAATATTTTTACGGAAAGTCATTTTAAAAATTTGTAATTAAAAAATCTCCTTTTTTTGAGGAGATTTTATCCTATTGAGTTTTCCATTTCTAAATTGATTAATTGATTTAGTTCTACTGCATATTCCATTGGTAATTCCGAACTAAATGGTTCAATAAAGCCCATTACAATCATTTTTAAGGCTTGTTTTTTATCTATTCCTCTACTCATTAGATAGAATAATTGGTCTTCACTTACTTTAGAAACACTTGCTTCGTGTTCAATAATTGATTGATTATTGTTAACTATATTAGAAGGTATGGTATCACTTCTTGATAAGTTATCTAAAAGAAGGGTATCACATTGAACGTGGCTTCTTGAATTATAGGCTTGTGGTGCTATTTTTACTAATCCTCGATAATTAACTTCTCCACCATTTTTTCCTATTGATTTTGAGATAATTGTAGAACTTGTATTTGGAGCTAGATGTATCATTTTTGCTCCTGCATCTTGTTTTTGATTGTTAGAAGCAACGGCGATTGATATACATAATCCTTTTGCTCCTTCTTCCGCTAAAATGCAAGCAGGATATTTCATATTGATAGAAGAACCTATATTTCCATCTATCCATTCCATTAAACCATTTTCTTCTACTTTGGCTCTTTTGGTAACTAAATTAATTATGTTATCAGACCAATTTTGTATTGTGGAATAACGGCATTTGGCTCTTTTTCCTACATAGATTTCTACTACTGCTGCGTGAAGTGATGATGCTGAATATAAGGGAGCAGTACAGCCTTCAACATAATGAACATCGGCATCATCATCTACTATGATTAAGGTTCTTTCAAATTGTCCCATTCTTTCAGAGTTAATTCTAAAATAAGATTGTAAAGGTTTATCTACTTTAACTCCTTTTGGTACATAAATAAAAGAGCCACCAGACCAAACTGCACCATTTAAAGCAGCAAATTTGTTATCTGTGTAAGGAACAAGTTTTCCAAAGTATTTTTTAAATAATTCTGGATATTCTCTTAAAGCGGTATCGGTATCGGTAAAGATAATTCCTTTTTCTTCTACTTCTTTTAACATATTATGATAAACTACTTCTGATTCATATTGAGTAGAAACTCCTGCTAAGTATTTTTGTTCGGCTTCGGGAATTCCTAATTTATCGAAAGTATTTTTGATATTAGTAGGTACATCTTCCCAAGATGATGACCTTTTATCTGCAGGTTTTATATAATATGTAAAGTCTTGATAGTCAATATTACTTAAATCTGGTCCCCAGTTTTGTAAAGGTTTTGACTCAAAGTATTTTAAAGATTTAAGTCGATATTCTTTCATCCATTCGGGTTCATTCTTTACTTTAGATATTTCTTTTACAATGTTTTCATTTAATCCTTTTTCCGTTTTATAAGATGCTTTTTCTTCATCTTTAAAGCCATATTTATATTCTTCTTTAAAAGAAGATTTGTTCATCTTACTCACTCCTTTTCTTCGAGTATTTCTTTAGCCCCTAGCCAACCAATAGTAGCACATTTGATACGATTGGCTTGTTTTCCTGTGTTTTTAAAAGCAGCGGCTTCTTGTAATATTTCTTCATCATATTCTTCTTCATTAATCATTTTTAGATATTCTTTGATAATAATATCCGCTTCTTGTTTAGTTTTTCCTTTTAATAATTCAGTCATAATAGAAGTTGAAGCAGTAGATATTGCACACGCCACCCCGTCAAAACGGATATCTTCTATTTTACCATTTACTACTAACATTTCTATAGTTATGTCATCAATGCAAGAATCTGAATTCATTCTTTTGCTACAATAATCACAATTATGTGTTAGTTCTTTGTTTCTTGGATATTGGTAATGGTCTAAAATAACTTGCCTTACCATCATTGGATCATCAAAAATAGGCGTCAAGAAAATCACTTCCTCCCTTTGCTATTGAAATAAAATAGTCTATTTCTTCTTTCGTATTATAAAACGAGAATGAACATCTTAAGTTTAAAGGTACATAATGACCGACAACTAATTTAGCACAATGGTTTCCTCCTCTTAAACAGATGCCATATTTATTGAAATAACTAGCACTATCTTGAGGAAATACTCCTTTTATATTAAAGATAAGAAGGTTGCTATCACTATCTTCATTGTATATTTCAACATTATCTAATTTTTTTAGTTCTTTTAAAGCATATTTTTTTAATTCTATTTCATATTTATGGATTTCTTCTAATCCTATTGATTGTAAATATTTTATTGCTGTTGCTAGTCCGATTGCTCCTTCTATTTTAGGAGTTCCTGCTTCAAATTTAGAAGGCGAACTTTTATAAGTAACATTCATTTGATTATCATAGATGATATTCATTCCACCACCTTCATAAAATGGTGCCATTTTTTCTAAAAGTTTGGCTTTTCCATATAGTACTCCAATTCCTGTTGGACCACATAATTTATGGCCTGAAAAATATAAAAAATCACAATCTAAGTCTTTAACATCTATATTCATAAAGGTAACGCTTTGGGCAGCATCTACTAAAACTACCGCTCCTTTTTGATGTGCGATTTTGGTAATTTCTTTTATATCATTAATATAACCTAATGTATTTGATGCTTGACAAATAGCAACAATTTTGGTTTTTTCAGTTATTGTTTTTTTCACATTTTCAATCGTAATTTTATTGTTTTCTAAAGGAATAAATTTTATAATAGCTTTTTTTATTTTAGCTATTTTATACCAAGGTAGTGTATTAGAAGCGTGTTCTTGTTCGGTTAAAACAATTTCATCTCCTTCTTGAAGATTATCAATTCCATAACTGAAAGCCACTAAGTTCGCACTTTCGGTAGTTCCTGAAGTAAATATTATTTCATTTTTTTGAGCTTTAATAAAATCAGCACATATTTCACGGGCTTTTTCATATTCAACATCTACTTGGTAACTCAAATCATAATCTCCTCGATGAGCATTTGAAGTGTATTTATAATAGTAATCTTTTATGGCATTTAGAACACAATATGGTTTAAATGTTGTAGCAGCATTATCAAAATATACTAATGGTTTTTCTCTTTTCTCCATTAGCATTGGAAAATCTTTTCTAATGCTTTTTACATTTAACATTTAAAACACCTCTTTTTCCATTAAATCACTTATTTCTTTTTTTATCTTTTCATCATTAATATATTCCAAAACTGGCTTTAAGTAACCTAAAGCAATCGTTTTTTTGGCTTCTATCTCGTTAATTCCTCTACTCATAAGGTAAAATATATGATTATCATCTACTTTTCCTACTGCAGCAGCGTGAGTAGCAACAACATCATTTTCATCTATATATAACAAAGGTTTTATTTCTCCAACACTTTCTTTGTCAAATAATATTATTTTGTTATTTTGTAAGACATTACTTTTTTTGCATTTTTTCATAATATTACCAATTATTTCAAATTCCAAATTACCTTTTGAAGTTACTACTCCATAGTTATCTAATTTGGAACTAGAACTCTCTTTTAAATGATTAACTGCTATTTTAATTTTCTTTTTGTTATTAGATACCATTGAAGCAACTTTGCTATAACAATATGAATTTACGCCATCAATGTCGATATTTTCATTGAATTGGTAATCATTATTTAGTAAATCAATCACTATTTGTTCATATCTATTATTTTCATTAATAATTACCTTTTTATTAATACTTTTATTGTTTTCTTCAATTAAGGAAATATTTTTTATTTGAACATCATCATTTAGTACCAAAGTATAATCTAAAGATAAAACGTTTTTGTATTCTTCATTAATGTCTATTGATGTATCAAGGACAAGATTTAAGGTATTATTTTCTATTTCTAAATTGTTCAAGACTTTTTTTTCGGTTACGATTATTTTGTCTTTTTCTTGTTGTAA
Source organism: uncultured Erysipelotrichaceae bacterium (assembly GCA_964442785.1). Classification (GTDB taxonomy): domain Bacteria; phylum Bacillota_I; class Bacilli_A; order RFN20; family DUOF01; genus SIG223. The sequence goes on along the minus strand of CAYTZW010000038.1, from coordinate 1,523 downwards.
TTCATTTTCTGAAATGATATTAATTTTTCCGTTTTCAAATATAATTTTCATTATTTTGACACCTTCACTGCACAATTTCCAATAGAAATTTTCTTCTTTTCTTTTTTTAGTTTTATGCCATATTCTTTTTCAAGAAATTCATAACCTTCTTGATTTACTTTTTCTAGCAATTCTTTGCCACCCGAAAGAATTATTTTTCCGTCTACTATAATATGGACGTGAGTAGGTTCTATCATTTCATATAATTTTGAGTAGTGAGAAATAATGACTGCTCCAAAATTTTCACCTTTCATTTCATTTATTGTATTAGCAACAATTCGTAACGCATCAACGTCTAATCCTGAATCTATTTCATCAAGTAAAGCAATTTTAGGTTGTAAAAGTTTCATTTGTAAAAGTTCATTTCTTTTCTTTTCACCACCTGAAAATCCTTCGTTTAAATTACGGTGTGCCATATCTAAAGATAAGCCTACATCATTGCTACATTTTTCCATATTTTTAATAAATTGATATAAACTTATTGGCTTTTCACTTCTTGAATTAATCGCTGCTTTTAAAAAATCTCCATTGTTTACTCCTGCTACTTCTGGAGGATATTGCATTGCTAAAAATAAGCCTGCTTTTGCTCTTTGGTCAACAGACATTTGTAAAACATCTTGGTCATTAAAAGTTATTTTTCCTGACTCTACTTTGTATTGATAATGTCCCATAATGGTATTTAAAAGAGTTGATTTGCCGTGTCCATTTGGGCCTATTAAAGCGTGTATTTCTCCCGTATTTATGGTTAAATTTAATCCTTTTAAAATAATGTTATCTTCTACTGTTACTACTAAATCTTCAATTTTTAGAGTTTCCACTTATGCCACCTCTTATCCTTTAATATTTTAACTTTATTGACAATATAATTCAATTTATTTTATCTTTATTCTATCTTTAATCATTCTATCGCAAGTAATCACGGTAAAAATTTGAAAAGGTAAAATTAGTAATTGTTTTAAATATCTAATAGGTAATAATAAATCAAAATACTTGTTATACATTATTCTTAACCATATTGTATTTAAGATAGCGTGGACAAAAAAATCAATAATTAAACAAGAAATTAAGGTCATTACTAATAATTTTTTGCTTGTCCATTCTTCTTTATGATACAAAAATACGCCATAGATAAAACCTGATAAAGCGGCACTTATTGTAAAACCAAAAAAATAAGTTCCAAATGGAAATAATAAAGCTCCTACCAAATCAATAAGAGCAGAAACTATAGTAGAGTATTTCCATCCCAAAACTTCGGCTACTATAATAACAGGTATAAAACTAAAACTTATTTGAACAATCGCAGTATTGATAGATAGAAATCTTGAAAGAATAACACCTAAAGCGATTGCAATTCCACAAAAAGATATAATTCTTGTTTTTTGCATAAATATCACCTGATTTATATTATATATAATTTTTAAATATTCACAATAAAAATCCGCGTCTTCAAGGCGCGGTTTTTCTCACTGTCTTCAAGACAGATT
>CAYTZW010000037.1:0-9668 GCA_964442785.1 uncultured Erysipelotrichaceae bacterium | reverse complement strand
AAGACCCTGTTGAAGCTTTAAGAAGCGAATAAGGTTATTTAAAGTTTCGATAAGGAAGATAAAAATTCTTTATTGAAACTTTTTTATTTTAGAAATTTTCATATTTTCTTCTACGATAATATAAAACCGAATATTTACAAAATATTATGAAAGGATTAAAATAAAAATAGAAAGTAATGGATATAAAACCTTGCCTCTCCGAATAAAATGTTTATTTTTTCTCGGGGGGGGGGGTAAGAATTCTTATCATCAAATTTTGGTCTTGGTTATTCCAAGACTTTTTGTTTGCTGAAATAAGGAGATAGATAATATGAAAAAGAATAGAATAAAATATTTGTTAGCATTGTGTTTTTGTATGATGATGTTTGTGCTTGCTTCGTGTGGGGAGAAAAATACAAACCCTAAAGATGATAATATAAAGTATGAATATGAATATGATACAAAAGGGCATATAACAAATAAATATGTATATGTATATGATGAAATTAATGAAAAATATAAAAAATGTATTATAAAAGAAACTAATAATTATTCTAGTGGTAATAGTGAAGTCTATGAATATGAATATAATGATAATTGGAGCATAAAAAAGAAAACGATAACAAAATATGATGCAGAAGGAAATACGATATCTCAAAGTATTGATGTATATGAATATGATGCAAGTGAAAATAAAACAAAGGAAATATATACAAAATATGATAAAGAGGGAAATATAACATCTAAATATATTTATGAATATGAATATGATGCAAGTGGAAATAAAACAAAGGAAATATATATAAAATATGATAAAGAAGGAAATATAACATCTAAATATATTTATGAATATGAATATGATATAAATGAAAATAAAACAAAGGAAATATATACAAAATATGATAAAGAAGGAAATATATATGAAAAGTATTTATATGAATATGATACAAATGGAAATAAAACAAAACATATTATAAAGGAAACTGATACTTTTAGTACTTATGAATATGAATATGATGAAAACTGGAACATAAAAAAGAAAACAGTAACAAAATATGATGAAGCAGGAAATATATATGAAAAGTATGTACTTGTTTATGATGAAGATAGGGAACGTAATTATGATATCGTGTATAAAGGCTATGATAATTATTATTATGATGGTAGTTCTGTCTATGAACTAGAATATAATGAAAATTGGAGCATAAAAAAGAAAACATATACAAATTATGACGCATCAGGAAATACTAGATTTAAAGGAATTTCTGAATATGAATATGATGAAAATTGGAACAAAACAAAATATACTTATACAAAATATGATGCATCAGGAAATATAACATATAAAAATATTGATGAATATGAGTACGATATAAATGGACATAAAATAAAATATACAGATACAAAATATGATGCAACAGGGAATATAACAGATAAGTATGTATTAATTTATGATGAAAATGGAGAATATGAAACGTATTATATAAAGCAAACTCATGAATATAATGATAGCACTAGTATTGTCTACGAGCATGAATATGATGAAAATTGGAAAACAACAAAAGTTATTAGAACAGATTATGATGAAGAAATGAATGTGGTAGTTAGAGCTATTTTTGAATATACTGCTTGTACTATATTAAAGTATTATATTTGTGATTATTCTAAAGGCACATATACATATTATGATGCTTATGGAAACGAGATAACTTTGTCTGAATATGAAAATATAAATTAAAATGGTTTTATACTCTATAGTTGACATTTTAGTGAACTTCTTTCTATTAGTTTTTTTAAATTTTTATTTTAGGAATTTTCATCTTTCCTTCTTATTAATAATTAAGGAGGGAGAAAATGAAATTTATAATTCTTGTTGCCATTGTTACGGGCGTATATGTTTGTGCTATGGATTTAGCTAACAAATTTACAAATTCTATTAGTTTTGGTAATAGTAATAATTTGACTATAGTTGAAGTATCTATAAAAGGAGAAGTTGAAAGTCCGGGGACTTATTATTTACCAACTGGAGCTACTTTAAAGGATTTAGTGGCTTATGCAGGTGGTTTTTGTGAAAATGCTAATGTTAGCAATTTAAGTGCTAGTGAAGTTTTGGTTGACGGTAAAACTTATACCATACCTAAAACATCAAGCAGTGAAGTTATAAATCCTATTAATGTTAATAAGGCTTCGATTTCGGAACTTGAAACTATCTCTGGAATTGGTAAAACTTTAGCGGCTAGAATTGTCGCTTATCGAATTGAAAATGGAAATTTTAATTCTTTGGAAGAATTGTGTAATGTTAAAGGAATAAAAGAAGCAACACTTGAAAAACTAGAGCCTTATTTAACCGTGGAATGAAAACTTTTTATTTGTTTTCTTTTTCTATTCTTTTGGCTTTGATAACTTTATTAAAACTAAAGCATAGTCTTTTTGTGATTGTTTTATTAGTTTGTTTTTTTCTCTTTGTAATCATTAGGTTTCATTATAAATATGCTTTGTTGTTTTTCTTGTTTTCTTTCTTTTTTTATTTAATTCCTTTTTGTAATTTTACTCCTTTTAAGATTGATTTATCTTTTTCCTATCTTAATAATAGGGTAAAACCTTATGTTAATATGTTTTTGCTAAATGATAAAAATCATTCTTTGTACCAAGCAAGTTTAAAATTAGGAATTACTTATTTAATAGCGATTTCAGGTTTGCATTTTAATCTAATATACAATTTTTTGATTAAGGTCATTAATCATTTTCTTGATGAAATAATAAGTAATATAATCGTTTTTTCTTTTTTGTTTTTTTACTTAGCAATTTTAGGTTTTTCAGTAAGTGCGTTGCGAGCTTTTATTATGTTGTTGCTAAGTTTTCTTAATAATAATTGTTGGAAAAAATATTTTAATTCGTTAGATATCTTTTTTATCTCTTTTTTTCTAGTTACCTTTTTGTTTCCTTATAGTATTTTAACATATAGTTATATTTATAGTTTTACTTTGACTTTTTTTCTTCTTGTCATTAAGGATTTTGTGAAATTATCATCTTTTAAATTGTCATTTTTTTCTTTTTTGGTAAGTGTTCCTATTTCTTGCTTTCTAAATGGTTATATTAATATTTTTACTCCTTTGTATTCTTATCTTTTAACAACTCCTTATTTAATAGCGATTGGATTTTGTTTTGTTTTATTAATTTTTCCTTTTTTAGAAAGTGTTTTTTATTATTATTTTTATGCTTTAGAAAAATTAAGCATTCTTTTAGGTAAAACATCTTTTTTCTTTTTTCTTTCATTTGATAAGTTTTTAGTTGTTTTATATTATTTTCTCTTATTTCTTTTTATTTTAAGTTTAGAAGGTAAAATAAGGAAAAAGATTTATCAAAAAGGATTTTCTTGTTTAGTTATCATTGGAATTTTAATGATAAAACCATATCTTCAAAATCCTTATCAAGTTACTTTTTTGAATGTCTATCAAGGCGATTGTATCATTTTTTCTTCTATGTATAGTAAGTATGCATATATGGTTGATTGTGGTGGTAATAAAAATTTTGATATTGCTAGTAAAATTATTTTTCCTTTTTTAGAAAAGAAAGGTATTAAAAAAATAAAAGTTTTTGTTAAAAGTCATAATGATTATGACCATATTGGAGCGTTAGATAATTTGGAAAAATTGCTTGAAATAGAAGAAGTTAAAGAAGATGTTTCTACGGTTTGTTTTTTCTCTTTTTGCTTTGATAATTTGAATACTAATATTTATGATAATGACAATGATAATAGTGTCGTTTTATATGGTAAATTTTCAGGAATATATTTTCTTTTAACAGGGGATATTTCTAGTATTGTGGAAGAAGATATTTTACAAAATTATCCTTTTTTAAAAATTGATGTTTTAAAAGTGGCTCATCACGGTTCAAAATATTCTTCTTCGTTTTCTTTTTTAAATCATTATAAACCTAAAGTATCCATTATTAGTTATGGGTATAACAATTATGGACACCCACATAATGAAGTTATTAATCGATTAAAAGTAGTAAATAGTCAAATATACACGACTTTTGAAAATGGAAATATTACTTTTCAATATTATTGTAAAAGTATGAAAATTACTTTTTCTAAAAGAAAAAAAGTGCATTTCCTTTCTTTGTAAGCTATAATTAAAAGCGGTGATTATATGAATTATTTATTAGTTGGTAATCAAACTGTTTTTTTGGAAAAAAGAATGAATGAAATTATTAATTCTTTGCTTCCTGTTAAAGATGAATTTAATCTAAATTTTTTGGATTGTGATTTTGTCGGAATTGATGATATTGTTACGGAATTGAATACTTTTCCTTTTGGAAGTGAACATAAAGTAGTTGTTTTAAAAAATCCTGCTTTTTTAATGGACAAAAAAAGTAAAAGTGATTTGAATAATGACCTTTCTTTGCTTATTAATTACCTTAATAATCCAGTTTCTTTTTCAACTTTAATAATTATTGTTAATCCTAAATTAGATGAAAGAAAAGAAAGTACTAAGAGTTTAAAAAAAGTAATGAAAGTAGAAAATATCGAAGGACCTGATAAGAAACAAGCGACTGAATATGTTAGAAAAATGTTTACAAGTGAAGAAATTAAAATTGATAATGAAGCCTTGCAAGAATTTATTCTTCGAGTTCCTGAAGATTATACTTTGATTGCTAATGAAATAAAGAAATTAAAAAGTTACTCAGATAGAATTAGTAAAGATGACATTATTAATTTAACTCCAGCGAAAATTGAAGAAAATGTTTTTGAATTAACAGACGCTATTATTTCTAATAATAAAAATAAAGCTTTAAAAGTATTTAAAGACTTAAGAATTAATAACGTTGACCCCGTTACAATGATTAGTTTAGTGGCAGGACAATTAAGGTTTATGTATCAAGTTTGTTATTTGAAAGATGAAGGATATAGTGCTTCTTCGATTGCTACTAAACTTAATGTTCACCCTTATCGAGCAGAAATCGCTCTTAAGAAATCCTATAATTATGAACCTGATGATTTATTAAAATCTTTAGTCGATTTAGCTAATCTTGATTTAGATATTAAGTCAAGTAAAATTGATAAAGACAATGGTTTTGAAATGTTTATTTTAAAAAAGGGAGTCGATTATGATAAGTGAAGAAAAAATAAAGAAAATTGTGAGTAATTATAATAATTATTTAAAAGGTTCTGATTTATATAATTTTGGGAAAGTAAAGAAAATAAGTGCTTTAAAAAAAGGAACTTTAACGTTTTATAAATTTAAAGTTGATAATAAAAATGTTTCTTTTTCTATTGATGAGTTGGAAAATATTGAGAACATAAAATGTCCTTGTTTTCAACAAGATATTTGTAAAGAAATCGTAGCGTGTTTATTATATTTAATAAATGATGACCCTAAGAAAAAATTAGAAGAATTATTAAAGAATAAAAAGAATAGTATTAGTCAATAATGAATTAGGTGAGATTGATGAAATACTATTTTTTTAATACTGATTTAGCGGACGAAATAATTGAAAAAGAAACAAGTAATGAATACTATTCTTTTACGAAAAGTAAATATGATGATGTTTCTGTAAGTAAAGTTCAAATTTTGAAATACAATAAAGATATTGGAAAAGAAATAGGAGATTATATTAGTATTGATATCAATGAAATCGAAGATTATAAGCATCGAGAACAAATATCGGATTTATTAGCAAATTCTTTACATTCGATTTTGAAAAAATATCATTTAAAAAAAGATTTTCACGTTTTGGTCGTTGGACTTGGAAATGAAAATGTAACTGCTGATGCCTTAGGCCCTGAAACTTGTAAGGGAGTAGTGGTAACAAATCATTTGTACGAATATGAAAGGGAAGCTCTTAAAGAAGGAATAGGTAGAGTATCAATGATTTCTCCTGGAGTAATGGGACAAACAGGATTAGAAACATATTCTATTATTAAAGGGGTTATTAAAGAAACAAAACCTGATTTAGTAATTGCGATTGATTCTTTATGTTCTAAAAGTATTCATCGAATAAATCGAGTTATTCAAATAACTGATAGTGGAATTAGACCAGGAAGTGGTGTTGGAAATAATCGAAAAGCTTTAACGAAAGCTACTTTAAATATACCTATAGTAGCCATAGGAGTAGCTACCGTGGTAGATATTATCAATTTAGTTAATGAAACTTTATCTTCGGTTGAAAAAAAGGGAACTGCCATTTTAAATCCTTATGAAAGAAAAGAGGTTTTAAAAAATTTGACACAAGAAGAAAAATACAATATGGTAGTTACTCCTAAAGAAATTGACCAAGATATTATGTATTTATCGACAATAATTGCTTCGGGAATTAATAAAGTTTTACATAATGAAATAAAAAAACTATAAAACGACAATATTTTTCTTTTTGAAAGAATAAAATGGTAGCAAAGGAGAGAAAAAATGTCTAGATTTGTCTTTGATTCTTTAATAGTAGCCTTATTGTTGCTTGTTTGCGTTTCTTTAATTTCCACAGGAAATAATGATACTAAACAAGAAGAAATGAATGCTATTATAAATGATTTTGAAAATGATGTTAGTAGTGGTGTTGTAATCAATGACGGGTATGGTTTAGAAGACCCGATTGTTTCTTATCAGGGAAATGGAATTTCCAATATAACCTATAATATTGGCTCTTTTATTGTTGAAGGTGCTAATTATGGAGTTGATATGATTATCAAAGTAATTCAAATGATTGTAGGATAAAATCCATAGCAAATATGGATTTTTTCTTTTTCAATTCAATAGAAAAATATAGATTTTACTAATAAATATTAGTATAATTAAAATTAATTTGAGGTGAACATATGGAAAGAAAAAAAATTAGAATAGCATTTATGGGAACACCTGAATTTGCAACTACAATTTTAGAAGGTTTAATTAATAATGGCTATAATGTTGTAGGTGTTATTTCACAACCTGATAAAGAAGTAGGAAGAAAAAAAATAGTTGAAGCTACTCCTGTGAAAAAAGTGGCTTTAAAATATGGTATTAATGTTTATCAACCTATAAATATTCGTAAAGATTATAGTTTCTTTAAAGAAATTAATCCTGATTTGATAATTACTTGTGCTTATGGTCAAATTGTACCTACAGAGGTTTTAGATATTCCTCCTTATGGTTGTATTAATGTTCACGGTTCTTTACTTCCTGCATATCGAGGTGGTGCTCCTATTCAAAGAAGTATTTTAAATGGCGATAAGAAAACGGGAATTACCATTATGGAAATGGTTAAAGAAATGGACGCTGGAAAAATGTATTCAAAATCCGAAGTAGTTATTGATATTAATGATACTTATGATGATTTAAGTAAAAAACTTCAAATCGCAGGTCGTGATTTATTGTTACAAACTTTACCTTCTTATTTGGATTTTTCTTTAAAAGGTGAAGAACAAGATAACGAGAAAGTAACTTTTGCTTATAATATCAAAAGAGAAGAAGAAAGAATTAATTGGTATCGTTCTAGCCTTGATATTCATAATCATATTCGTGGGTTATCTTCTTCTCCTGCAACTTATACGATGTTAGATGATAAAGAATTGAAAATCTTTAAGTCAAAATTATTAGATATCAAAGTTGACGGAATGTACGAACCAGGGGTTATTGTTAAATGTGATAAAAATGGATTTATTGTTAAAACCTTAGACGGCTTTATTCATTTGGAAGAAGTTCAATTACAAGGAAAAAAGAAAATGTCTTATAAAGATTTTGTAAATGGAATGAAAGAAAATTTAGTTGGAAAAAAATTTGATTAGAAAGGAGAATGCTATGGATATTTCAAAAATTAGAAACTTTTCGATTATAGCTCATATTGACCACGGGAAAAGTACTTTAGCGGATCGTTTAATTGAATTTACTAATACGGTAGAACAAAGAAATATGAAATCTCAATTATTGGATAGTTTAGATTTAGAAAGAGAAAGAGGCATTACCATAAAACTTAATAATGTTCAAATTATCTATCACGCTTTAGACGGAATAGATTACACTTTAAATCTAATTGATACTCCAGGACACGTTGATTTTACTTATGAAGTTTCTCGTTCTCTTGCTGCCTGTGAAGGAGCATTACTTGTTGTTGATGCTACCCAAGGAGTTGAAGCTCAAACTCTAGCAAATGTTTATTTGGCGATTGATAATAATTTAGAGATAATACCTGTTATTAATAAAATAGATTTACCAAGTGCAGATATTGAAAGAGTAAAAAAAGAAATTGAAAATGATATTGGTTTAGAATGTTCACACGCTCCTTTAGTTAGTGCTAAAACGGGATTGAATATTCAAGATGTTTTAGAAGCCATTATCAAATATGTTCCTGCTCCAAGTGGCGATAATAATGCTCCTTTAAAAGCCTTAATATTTGATTCATATTATGATGCGTATCGAGGAGTAGTAGTTTTTCTAAGAGTTAAAGACGGAACGGTAAAAGCAGGAGATAAAATTTTGATGATGAACTCCAAAGCTGTTTATGAGGTTATTGAAGTAGGTATTAAAAATCCTAATGAAGTTCGTAAAGAACAATTAGTAGCTGGAGATGTAGGCTGGTTAAGTGCTAGTATCAAAAATGTTTCCGATGTTAAAGTTGGAGATACCATTACTTCTGCCCTAAATCCTTGTGATAAGGCTTTACCAGGATATCGACAATTAAATCCAATGGTTTATTCTGGTCTTTATCCGATTGATAATAGCAAATATAAAGAATTAAAAGATGCTTTAGAAAAACTATCTTTAAATGATTCTAGTTTAGTTTATGAAGCTGAAACTTCTCAAGCCTTAGGATTTGGTTTTCGATGTGGATTTTTAGGATTGCTTCATATGGACGTTGTGCAAGAAAGAATAGAAAGAGAATATGGTATTCCTTTAATTGTAACTTCTCCTTCAGTTATTTATCACGTTTATATGAATGACGGCTCAATGATAAATTTGGATAATCCTTGTAACTTACCTGATTTAACAAAAATAGATAGAATTGAAGAACCTTATGTCAGTGCTTCAATTATGTGTCCTAGTGATTATGTTGGCTCAATTATGGAACTTTGTCAAAATAAAAGAGGAATTTATACCGATTTAAGTTATATTGATGATACAAGAATGTCTTTAAAATATGAAATTCCTTTAGCAGAAATTGTTTTTGATTTTTTTGATAAATTAAAGTCTTACTCTAAAGGTTATGCCTCTTTTGACTATGTTTTATCTGATTACAAATCTAGCAAATTAGTAAAAATGGATATTTTGTTAAATGGCGAAATTATTGATGCTTTTTCTACTATTGTTCATAAAGATTTTGCTTATAGCCGTGGCTCTAAAATATGTGAAAAATTGAAAAATATCATTCCAAGACAACAATTTGAAGTTCCTGTTCAAGCTGCTATAAATGGAAAAATAATTGCTAGGTCGACGATTAAAGCAATGCGAAAAGATGTTTTAGCAAAATGCTATGGTGGCGATATAACAAGAAAGAAAAAATTGTTGGAAAAACAAAAAGAAGGAAAGAAAAAAATGAAAGCGATTGGAAGTGTTGAAGTTCCTCAAGAAGCTTTTATGGCAGTTCTTTCAAGTGATGATGAATAAGGACTTAATTAGATATTAAGTCTTTTTTTGATTGTATGAAGAAGGTATTAAAAAGTATTTACAAAAAGTTAATTTGCGAATATACTATAAGTAATTTATGGGAGGAAAAAA
>CAYTZW010000036.1:0-10133 GCA_964442785.1 uncultured Erysipelotrichaceae bacterium | reverse complement strand
GACAAAAAAATACCACTTTTTTATAATTTATAAAAATAAAACATTAAAATAATTTTAAGTTTTTTTCTTGAATTAATATATATATATATATATAATTGAGGCAAGGAGGAAAGTTTTTTAATATGAAAAGCAAAAACATTTTAAAAATAGCAAGCGTTTTAGTATTGGCTTCTACACTTGCTGCTTGTGGTGAAAAAGTAACCACAAAAGATTATGAAAAATGGGCTGTTGAACACGGATATGTTTATGACCCAGAAAACAATGGTTATATTAGTGAAACAAATACGAAACCTTGGTTTGAAGTTACCTTTAGTTCCACTGTAACCGAAATTGGAGCAACTGAATTGTTAGCATTAATTAATGAGGAATATGGCTCTAATCTAGTTGTCTTCTATGGAAGAAATAACAATGGAGAGGCAACAAAAGAAACATCTGATTTCTTAACTGTAGCAAATAATTTTGTTGAGGAATCTAAATACAAGATTTATTATTTCAACTATGATAAATCTTATGCAACAGGAGATGCTGCAACTACTGCTGAAAATGTTGCAAAAGCATCTGTAATGGAAAAACTTGGTATTCAAGCAACGGATACAGAAGCTAAGTTAGTTACTTTTATTGAAGGAGTAAAGAAAACAACAACTGCTGTTAAAACAATGAAAAATGTAACAAGCTTAGAAAAAACTTTAAGAATTGATTTTAAATTGGAAAATAATGTGGTTACTGAAACTCACGAAATTACTTCAATCGAAGAATTACAACAATTAGTTGCAAGTGGTAAACAATTCTTGTTATTTGCAGGAAGAAAAACTTGTCCAGATTGTAAGAAAATGGCAGACCCTTCAAGAGATGCTGTTTTAAACAAATTATTTAGAGATTATGAAGGTGCTATTTATTTAATGTACTCTGACTATGTTACAGAAGCTGAACTATCTGCTATTGAAAAAATGGAAGATATGTGTGAAGCAAAGTATTATGGTTGTAGTACACCAGGTCAATCTTTAACTCTTGTTTTACAAAGAGAATTAAAATTATATAGAAGTATATTAGGTTTAAATGAAGGTGCTCCTGCTGTATATAGAGCTAAATATACAAAAGCAACAGAATGGAACACTGAAACTACATATTATACAGTAGATAGTTTAAATTTAGTTTATACAAAAGTTGAAACCCCTGTTGCAGCAGATTTAGAAACTTATTATGTATATGACGGATATGATGCTCATTACTTAGTAGAAGAATATATCGCTCAATTTGATACAATATATGCTGCAGCAGAAGATGCTGTTTCTAAATCCGTAACTGGATATGCTTCTTTAACTGCAGACCAAAAGAGAGTTCTTGTTGAAAATAATTTATTTGAACAAAATTGTTTCACAACAACTGCTCCTAGTTATGTTTCTTCAGATAAATGGGTTGGAAGATTTATCGCTTCTTATTGGGATATTCCTGCTTTATTTGTCATTAATGCTAGTGCTGCTGATATAGAAGATAATGAAGTTGCACAAACTATTTGTGATTCTATTGCTTCTTCTCCAATTTACACTAGAAATAAAGCTGCTGAAGGTTTTGAACCTGCAGGAGTAAGTCAATTCCCAAGTTATTTTGCTAATGCAATTTCTCCAAGAAGTGGACAAGTAATGGATACTCCTCAAAATGTAGAAAGCATTTATCAAAATACTTTGAACTGGGCATTATCTTGGTTACCATATTTTAATGACTAAAATAATGGAGGTATTTTATGAAAAATAAAATTTTATCTTTATTTGCCTTTGTTCTTTTGTTTTCATCTATTTTAGTAGGTTGTGGAAATGATAAAAAAGAAAAAAGTTATACCGTAAAATTTCAAACTAACGGTGGAACAGAAGTTGCTTCTATAACAGTTAAAGAAGGCGATTTAATAGATAATAGTAAAATAAGTACCACGAAAAATAACTATGATTTTGACGGTTGGTATGTCAATTCAAACTTAACTACACCTTGGGATTTTGAAAGTGATGTTGTTAAGAAAAATATTACATTGTATGCTAAGTGGGCTGCTCCAAAAGCAACAATGGAAAGTACAACAGAAACAGAAATTACTCAAACATTGTCTACTGACCTTTTAGCAAAGATAGAAAATGGAGATTCCTTTATTCTATTTGCAGGTTCAACTTCTTGTACTACTTGTATGTCTTTTAAACCATTACTAAATCAATTTGTTAGTGAATATGGTAAAAAAATTTACTATTTTAGTGCTGAAGAAACAGATAGTGATGATAAAAACGAACTAAAAACAGCCTTAGGTGGCACTGTTGAAAATGGTAAAGTTATTCTAATGGTTCCTCAATTATTTGCTTTTGTTGACGGAAGTTTAGTTGGAATTACAGGTAGTAGTAAAGAATATTCTGCTGTTGTAACTTTTATTAGTAAATATTTCAAAATAAATTAAAATACAAAATTTTCCTATTATATTATTTTTTCTTAAAAAGGGTTTAGCATTTTTGCTAAACTCTTTTGATTTAAGCAAATTTTTATAAAGTTGCAAATAATAATTGGATTAATATTATATTTTCGATTATAAAATTTGAATTATAGGACAAAAAAATATTTTTTTATTAATGAATATAGTTTTATTATAATGTATAATAAAAAACAAAGAGGGATTTTATGATTGAGATATTAAAAAAACAAAAAAGTAGAAGTTTTATTATTTTAGTAACCGAGATTTTGCTTGTTATTTGTACTTGTTTATATCATTTGTTTATTTCTAAAGTTTCCTTTGAATTATTAATAGGACTTTTGACTTTCATCGTGTTATTAAATACTATTCATTTATTTTTGTCTTTTTTTAGTTTAGATCATAAGACCAAAAAGAATTATTTAAAAATTGCTAAAGTCATTGGAAATGATACTAAACAATCTTGTTTTTTTGGACAAATTGGAATGATAACTTATGATGAAAATATGGAAATTATTTGGACTAGTGATTTGTTAGAAGAAAGAAATATCAATATTATTGGAATGAAATTGTTGAATTGGAAAAGTGAATTAGAAGAAATTATTAATGATGATAAAATAATAATGAATATCAATATTGACGGTAGAATTTATAAATGTAAGCATTTAAGTGAGATTAAACTTTTAATAATCCAAGACATTACCGATTATTATAATTTAACTATTTCTTATAAAGAAGAAGCTCCTGTTTTGCTTAATGTTGTTATTGATAACTATTCTGAAGTTGCAATGATAATGGAAGAAAATGATGTTTTAGATATGGATTATAAAGTTCGTACTATCATCTCTAGTTGGGCTGAAAAATATAATATTATGATTAAACGATATCGTTCTGATGCTTACTTTTGTTATTGTTTAGAAAAAGATTATCAAAGAATTTTGGAAGATAATTTTTCAGTAGTTGATGAAGTTAGACACGCTTGTGAAAAAGCTGACAATGGTTTTACTTTGAGTATTGGTGTTGCTCGTGGAGAAAGAGATTTTAATATTCTTTCTGAAATGGCTAACAATGCTTTAGATGTTGCTTTGAGTAGAGGTGGCGACCAAACTGTTATTAGTAATAGTGGTCAAAATATGGAATTTTATGGAGGTAAAACGGAAGCAAAAACAAAAAGACATCGTGTTAAGATTAAAGTTATGTCAAAATCTTTAATGACTATTTTTGAAAATAGTTCTAATGTTTTAATTATGGGACATAAAGATGCTGACTTTGATGCTTTAGGTTCTGCATTAGGGGTATACGCAATGGTAGAAACTACGGGTCGTCCTGTTAAAATTGTCTATGATGAGAAGTTGGTAGAACTTAAAACTCGTTCTGCTTTTAAACAACTTTATGATAAACAAACGATTGATAAAATGACTATATCTCCTAGTAAAGCTATGGAGTTTATGGATAAAGATACTTTACTTGTTTTAGTTGATGTTAATCAAAAACTAACTTCAATGGTTCCAAATATTGTTGAAAAAGTTACCAAAATAGTAGTTATTGATCATCATAGAGCAATGGAAAAATTGGATACTCAAATATTTTCATATCAAGAAAGTTCGGCATCTTCTGCCAGTGAAATAATTACCGAAATGATTAGATATGATGATAGGAAAATTAGTTTATCTTCAGAAGCCGCTACAATGATGCTTACAGGTATTTTATTAGATACTAACAACTATCGTTATAGAACGGGAGTTCGTACTTATGATGCTTCAATGATTTTAAAGGAATATAATGCCGATCAAACTTTGGCGTTAGAGTTTTTAAAAGATGAATATGAAGAATATATATTGAAAAATAAAATTATGTCTAATGCTACTACTCCTTATTATGGAGTTATTGTGGCGACAGCTAGTGAAGAAGATATTATTGATAGAGCCACTCTTGCTAAAGTTGCTCAAGAAGCTTTATATATTAAAGGAATTAGAACGATTTTTGTTATTGGAAGAATTGGTGTCGACCAAATTGGTGTTAGTGCTCGAAGCGACGGAGCTAACAATGTGGCTTTGATTATGGAAAAATTAGGTGGTGGCGGACATTTTAGTGCTGCTGCTGCTCAAAGAGAAGACACAACGATAGAAGAAGTTAAAAATGAACTTTTAAGAGTTTTAGAAGTTTATATTGGAGATAGTAGAATAGAACAATAAGGAGGTTTTATTGTGAAAGTAATATTGTTACAAGATGTAAAAAAAGTAGGAAAGAAAGGTCAAATAGTAAATGTTTCAGACGGCTATGGTAGTAATTTTTTATTACCAAGAAAACTAGCAGTTTTAGCTACTAAAACAAGTTTGGAAATTAAAGACAAACAAGATGAAGAAAAAGCAGAAGAATTGAAAAGACAAAAAGAAGAAGCTCTTGAATTGGCTAAAAAATTAGAAACTTTATGCTTGGAATTAACTGCAAAAGCAGGTAACAATGGAAAAATGTATGGTGCTATTTCTACCAAACAAATTGAAGAAGAAGTTAAAAAACAATTTGGAATTGAAATAGATAAAAGAAAATTTTTGGAAAACAATAATCTAAATGCTTTTGGTACTTATTTATTAAAAATAGAATTATTCAAAGGTGTAATTGGAACAATTAAAGTACATATTAGTGAAAAATAGGAGGTTTAACTATGGAAGAAAAATCATATAGTGTAAATGTCGAACAATCAGTTTTAGGTTCAATGCTTGCTTCTAAAGATTCTTTTATTATGGCCTCTACAATGCTTTTAGAAGAAGATTTTTATGTTCCTGAACACAAAATTATTTTTTCAAAAATGTTAGAAGTAAACAAAAAAGATATTGATGTGGATTTAACTACTTTGGTCGAAGAATTAAGACTTAGTTCTTCTTTAGAAAGAGTAGGTGGAATTGAATATTTGATGTCTTTAAGAGAAACCGCTATTTCTTCTATTAAAATTGAACAATATATTAAAATTCTTAAAGATAAAACTTTGATAAGAAAATTAATTGATTTTGCTTCTTTATTAGAAAAAAATTGGGAAAAAGAAAGTGTCAATGATGTTGATGACTATGTAAGTTCATTAGAAAGTGAATTTTTGTCCATTGTTAGAAATAGACAAGTAAGTGAATTTAGGTCAGCTTCTCAAGTTATTGATACCTTAAAAGCCACAATGACAAGTAGTGCTCGAAGTAAAGGTGGAATTACAGGTATAACTAGTGGCTTTGTTGATGTTGATAAATATACCCAAGGATTTCAAAAAGGAGATATGATTATTTTAGCGGCTCGACCTTCTGTTGGAAAAACCGCTTTGGCTTTAAACTTTGCTATTAATGCAGCTTTAAAAGGTGGTAAAACTGTGGCTATCTTCTCTCTTGAAATGCCAGCCGAACAATTAATGCAAAGATTATTAAGTAATAAATCAGGAGTAATCAGTGAAAAAATCAGGTCTATGAATTTAACTGATAAAGACTTTATAAAAATAGATACCGCGACTAAAGAATTAGCAGGGGCTAAACTTTATATTGATGATACTGCAGGAATTAAAATTTCAGATTTAGAAGCTAAAGCAAGAAAACTTAAAAGTGCTCACGAAGATTTAGGCTTAATTGTAATTGACTATATGCAACTTATTACTTCTCCTTCAAAAGGAAATAGTGATAGTAGACAAAATGAAGTTTCTGAAATATCTCGAAAAGTTAAAGCTTTAGCAAGAGATTTAAACGTTCCTATTATTGCTCTTTCTCAATTATCAAGAAGTGTTGAAAAAAGAGAAGATAAAAGACCAATGCTTTCTGACTTAAGAGAGTCTGGTTCTATTGAACAAGATGCTGATATAGTTATGTTTATTTATCGTGATGATTATTATAATCGAAAAGAAGATGCTAATAATGAAAGCGGCGTAGTCGAGTTAAACATTGCCAAGCATAGAAATGGACCGACAGGTTTAATTAAACTAGTATTTTTAAAACAAATTGGTAAATTTTCAGATTATGACGGTAGTGTTGAAAATGGATAAAAACAATAAATGACTATCTAAAATAGTCATTTTAAGTTAGAATATAAAATAAGGAAGATGATGTTATGAATTATTACGTGCTTGCTAGTGGTTCTAAAGGTAATTGCACAATTATTGATATAAATGGAAAACTTTTATTAATCGATGTAGGAATTTCTGTTCCTGAATTAGAAGAAAAGTTAACTTTGTTAGGATACAATATTGAAGATATTGCAGCTATTTTAATTACTCACGACCACAACGATCATATTAGGTCAATTAATCACTTTGAAAACAACCTTATTTATGGTGGCTCTATTGTTTATAACATAAGAGAAGAAAATAAACTAGAAGTGTTTAAAAAATACCATATTTTAGATACTATAGTTACTCCATTGCCTTTATCTCACGATAGTGGAACTTGCTTTGGCTATCGTATAGAGTTCAATAATGAAATCTTAATATATATTACAGATACAGGTTATGTAAGTAGTAAAATAGCACCTTATATTATAGGAGCAACCCATTATATTTTTGAAAGCAATCATAATGTTAAGATGTTAATGAATACAAAAAGACCAATGTTTTTAAAGCAAAGAATTATTTCCGATGTTGGTCATTTATCAAATGAAGATTCGGCTTTTGTTTTATCAAAGTTAATAACAAAAGATACCAAAAGTGTTATCTTAGCTCACGTTAGTGAACAAGCAAATACTAAAGAAACTGTTTTAGAAACTTTCTACAAAATTTGTGCCAAAAATAATGTTGATTTAAGTAAAATATCCGTTCAAGTAGCAGACCAACATAAAATAACATCTTTAAATTTAATAAATGTTTAAAAAGAAGGAGGAATAGCAATGAGAATAAAAAGAATTTTGATAATTGTATTATTGTTTTGTTTACACCTTTCTTTGTTTGTGGAACCTGTTTCTTCTAAGGGAGTAGAAAAATTTGAAACATATACTTATGAAAAAGTTCTTGAAAGTGTTGGCTATATTACATTAAGTTCTAATAATAGCATTAAACATATTTCTACCGCTTATATTGTTTATCAAGACGATAAATATTCTTATGTCGCTACGAGTGCTGTAACATCTTCTTCAGGATATGAAAAAAAACTACATATTGGTGCAGAAATATTAGATATTACTTATGTTGGAAAAGATGAAACAATCGATTTGTCAATTTTTAAATTTAAAAAAGAAAATTATGCTGCCGAACCTTTAAAGTTAGCTTCTTCTAATTCTTTATCAGTTGGAGAAAATGTTTATTTCGCAGGAGTTATGGGATTTGCTAGTTATGATGAAGAAGGAAATGTTACAAATCCAATTTTTTCTAAACAAACAACCTTTATTTCAAAACTAGATGTTTTATATTGTCCTTATAATTATTTGTATAATTGTGCTAACCTAATGCTTTTAGATACTAGATTATCTTCAATGTCCCAAGGTGGACCAATATTAAATTCATACGGTTATGTTGTGGGAATGGTAACGATGAATAATCCTATCAAAGATATCGAAGATAGCGATAAACTATATCACGCTACTTTATCATCTGATTTCAGTCTTTTCTTAAATCGTATTATAAACAAAAATACCGAAAGAGCAGATTTAGGATTATATATTCAAAAAGTCGAAAATTTATCTGTTTCCTATCAAAATAGTTTAAATCTTGAAGATTACAAAAAAGGAACTATTATTACTGCAATGAAAGACAATGCTTCTTTAAGTGGAATAGGAACCGAATATGTTATTGTTAAAATAAATGATAAAAAAGTGGAAACAACTAAAGATTTAATTAGTGAAATGTATAAATATGATGCTGATACAATTATTAGAGTTACTGCTAAAAAAACTAATGGTAAATTGAAAACATATTACATAAAGGCTTAAAGCTAATAATTTTGTTTAAACAAAATAACTCTGCAAAAAAGCAAAATAATTTCGTTCAAACGAAATAACTTTACAAAATATATTATTTAGAGGTGATTGAAGATGAAAAAAATAAGTCGTTTAATGATTTTATTATTACTAACCATTTCAATGAGCGGGTGCTGTTTTAGTGTAGGCTCTATTGTTATTGGAAAAGATTGCAATAAAAAAATGTATTGTAATCTTAATTCGGTAGAATTAGAGTATTCTTTTGATTTGCCAACTTCTTACTCTACAGCCTATCAAAAATCTTTACAAAGCATAGTAATGATTTCTGCTAGTTCAACTAGTAAATCTTCTTCATCTTCTGGAAGTGGAATTATTATTCAAAGTGATGATAACAATGTTTATATTGTAACTAACAGACACGTAGTTGCTACAAAAACAAGTAATTATTCTATTTTTTATAATAGCATAGACATATTATTTAGCGATTATACAAAAGTAAAAGGAGAATTAGTAGGAGCTTCTACTGATATAGATATTGCTGTGGTAAAAGTATCAAAAACTAATTTAAGTGCCGAATATAATTTACCAAGTGTTAAAAATTCTTTTACGGATATAAATATAGGAGATAATATTTTAGCAATCGGTTCCCCTTTAGGACAAAATCACGCTTTTAGTGCTTCATTTGGAGTTATTTCAAACTTATATAATACCAAAGTTGATTTTACCAGTACGGGATTAGGCTATTATTATCCTATTCAAATTGACGCTACGGTAAACCCAGGAAATAGTGGTGGGGGACTTTTCAATACCAATGGAGATTTAATAGGAATGATTCAAGGCGGAAGAACATCATCAAACGAAGATAGTAATACAGTTGAAGTAACTGGAATAAATTATGCTATTCCAATTACAACAGTTTTAAATGTAGCTAATAATTTAATTACGAATAATCAATTCCAAAAAGCTAATATAGGAATTGAAACAGGCTATTTAACAGATTTAAAAACAATGTCTTCTAGCGACCGTTTAGCTTTAGGAGTCAAAGATGAAGATAAAAAAGGAATTTATGTTAGACACGTTAATATTAATGGAGCGGCTTATGTTGCGGGAATGCGAAGTCATTTTATTATCACAGAAATAGACCAAATAGAAATAACAACCATAGGACAATGGGAAATGTATATTTGTAGCAAAAACAAAGGAGATGTAATTACCGTTAAGGGACATAATAAAAATAATAGCAGTGAAGTTTCTTATCAAATTACTTTAAAATAAAATGATTAAAATAAATATTATTTGTGTTGGAAAAATTAAAGAAAAATATTTGCTTGAAGGAATAAAAGAATACCAAAAAAGACTATCAAAATATTGCTTATTACAATTTGTGGAAATAGAAGATGAAAAAATATATGAAAATAGCAATGAATCATTAGATTTAATTGTCAAAGAAAAAGAAAGTAAAAAGGTTATTGAAAAACTTCCAGAAGGATACAATATTTTATTAGATGTATATGGAGAAGAAATATCTTCCGAAAATATGGCGAAATTTTTAGAAAAAACCATAGACCAAGGAAATTCAAAAATCAATTTTATTATTTCAGGCTCTTTAGGTCCAAGTGAAGAATTAAGAAAAAAAGTAAACAAAAAAATAAGTCTATCAAAAATGACTTTTACTCATCAAATGACAAGACTTATTCTTATGGAACAAATATATCGTTGTTTCAAAATTAACAATAATGAAACATATCATAAATAGGAAAATCTAGGCTCTTTAAATTCTGGGGTGGTTTAGGGTGGTTGTAAAGTTTAGAACCCCAAA
>CAYTZW010000035.1:0-10279 GCA_964442785.1 uncultured Erysipelotrichaceae bacterium | reverse complement strand
CTATGAGCATTATAAATAAAAAAGATAGAGCAACACATAAGGTAATTAAAGAACTGATTGATGAAGGAATAATAGAAAGAATTGGTTCTAATAAATTTGGTTACTGGAAAATAATTGATAGATAAGATTACTCCTAAGGTTTAAAACTTTAGGAGCTTTAATTTTAAAAAGATTGAAATTATCATACAATTTTTAAAACAGATAAATTTAATATTCGAATAAAAAACATTTATACAAAGACTTATAAATATATATGATAATTGGTAGATTTATTCTTTTTGGTGGAACTTTTAGATAGATGCTACATATGAAATTTCCCATTAAGTAAACTTTTAATTTTTATAAACTACTTAAAGATATAAAGAAAAATGGTGACTTGACACGTTGTCATTTTTTTGATATAATAGATAAAAATTTAAGGAGGAACTATGGCTTCAAAAACATTTTATAATATTCCCGAAGAAAAAAAGCAAAGAATCATTTCCGCCGCAAAGCGTGAATTTTCTCGTGTTCCATTAGAGAAAGCCTTGATTTCTAATATTATTAAAGATGCTGGTATTCCTCGTGGCAGTTTTTATCAATATTTTGAAAATATTGAGGATTTATTTGTTTATATAATTGATGATATATATAAAAGATTGCATCATGATATTAAAGAAGAAGCAAAGATAGAAGGTAAAACTTATTTTGATGCGATGAAAAAAAAGTTTTATGAAGTATTATCTTTTTTTGAAAATGGAGAAGAGCGTCAATTTAATATTAATATATATATGTCATTTATAAATTTAGAAATGAAAAACTCTGTATTTTTAAAAGACATTAGATTTTTAAAAGTTCAAGATGATCTTAGTATAATTCCTGAAGAAATTTTAAATATGCCATATTCTAAAGAATTTTTAGGTTTGATTGGTATGGCTAATTTATCTTGTTTAAATGACTTTATCTTTAAAGACATTAGCAAAGAAAAAGTTTATGAAAATTATTGTGGGTATTTAGATTATATAAGGAACACTATTTTAAAAAACATTAACAAAAAAAATGACTAAAATTAGGTAATTGTATCATTTACTTGTATTTTTATAAAAAAAGTGGTAAAATAGTAGATACGAATTAAGTTAGGTGTCGAGGATGAACATTTCAAAAACTCTTTTTAAAGAATATTCTCGATGTGAGAGAGTATATCCATTAACAGAAATATATAAGAAAAAATTAAATCAGAAAGTTAATCTTTTTGATGAAGATCGAGATGAGTTAATTTTAGAAATTTTATCAAGGTTTTATGATTGTGAAACTGGCGATGACTTAATTATGGTCAGTCAAGAAGAAGTTGAAGCGATGCTTCCCTTTTATAAAGATGTTGAGCGTGTTGCATTAGAAAATGCTAGGATTGTTTTTGGTAAAGAGTTTGAATATTTTGAAAATACTAATGAACAAAAGAAATTCAGTTTTATAGATAATAATGGTTATAATTATTATTGTTATTTAGATGGTTATTATGAAGATGATGAGGAAATTATAGTTATTGAAGTGAAATCTGCCTCATCTTCCAAACTTAAAAATTTTGGTCCAGTTATTAAAACTTTAAAACCACTTTTTAAGAAAAATAATAATATATATTCATTAATTGATATTAATGAATGGGAATATGATGCAAAAAAATATTCAAATTATTATCAAAAATTATTTGATAAAGAAAATGATCTTGGGAAATATATCTATGATTTAGCTATTGAAAGATATATTATTGAAAACAGTTTAAAACAAAATAATAGTAAAAGTTTGAATAAAAAAATAAGATATTATTTAACTATTTTAAATAGTGATTTTGTTTTAGACAAAGATTTAAAATATTTTAAAGATGGCGATTCAGTAATAAATTATGTTGATTTAACGGAAATTACTAAAATTTATTTAGAAGAAATAAATCATATAAAAGAGAAAATGGTTAAAAATATAATTGAAAATAATTTAAATACTAAAGTATTTAAAAAAGAATGTGTTGCATCTAAAAAGCGTTGTGAATTTTTTGGAGTTTGTTTTAAAGAATTGCAAGAAAAAGATTCGATATTAAATTATATGGAAAGTAAGTATTTTTATGATGAAAATCAAAAAGTTTATACTTTAATAGATTTAGTAAATAGAGGTTATAAAAAAATAGATTCTATTCCCTTAAATTGGATAAAAAATGAAAATCAATTGATTCAAAGAAAGTGCTTTGATAATAATGTAGAATATCTTGATTATGAAAAACTAACTAGAGGAATACAAGAGATAAAATATCCAATTTATCACTTGGATTTTGAAGCTTTTGCTTCCCCTCTTCCGAGGTTTTATAAAGAAAAACCTTTTAGTCAGTCGGTCTTTCAATTTTCAATTCATATTGAAAAAAAAGAAAATGAATGTGATTTAGAAAAAGATAATGTAAGTTTTGTTTCATCAGATTTTAGTGATCAGAGATTAGAACTTGTTAAGAAGATGATAGAAACTATTGATTTGAAAAACGGTGGGACTGTTTTAGTTTATAATAAATCATTTGAATATAATCGAATTAAGGAATTTATTGATTTCTTTCCTCAATATAGACTAAAATTAGAGCTTATATTAAAGCATATGATAGATTTAGAAGATATCATTCATAAAGGCAGAAGCTTTTATGAAAAAATAGGATTTTTGAAAAGGACATCAAAAATTAATTTTTATAATAATTTGCAAATAGGAAAATATTCTATTAAGAAATTATTGCCAGTATTTACTGATTTATCATATGATGAACTAAATATAAAAAATGGAGTAATTGCTTCTAATAGCTATGCTAAATTTAGATATTTAGAGAAGGAAGAAATCGAAGAGATAAGAAAAGATTTAATAGATTATTGTGGGCAAGACACATGGTCTATGGTTGTAATTTTAAAAGGATTAAAAGAAAAAATAAATAGACATAGGAGTGAATTAAAATGAAAAAATTTTTACTAATGTTATTAGTTGTGTTATCAATAATAGTTGGTGTCGGATGTAAAGAGAATATTCCTGAGGAGAAGAATGAACCAATCTTTCCTAATGAAGCAACAGATACTGTATATGCAACTGTTAAATTTAAAGATATCACATATAATATAACAAAAGAAGATATGTTTGTTCATTTAAGAGCTGACACTGGTTTAGGTGTTGTTGTTGAATGGACAAATGAATTGATGGTAAAAACTATTGGTAAAGAAGGATTAATCGAAGTTTTAACTAATGGTAATTATAAAGATATTGAAGAAGTATCTTATTATGACTTAGTCACTGAAGAAGAAATTGATAAAGCAATAGAAAACGATAAATATCCTAATGGTAAAGATAATTATACTAGTGAAGAAATTCAAGAACTTGAACAAGATTTTGCTAACCAATTTTATAAATATGGTTATAGAACAACTGAGGATATTAGAAAATATTATCGTATTGAATTAGCAGAAGAAAAAATTGCTAAAGATTATCAAGAACTTTATAGAAGTGGTGTTGATTTTGGAAATGGTGATTATCAATCATATTGGAAAAATAATATGTTTGATAACTATTATATGATTATTGTGCCTTTTGAAACTGAATTATCTTTTAAAAACACTTTAAAAGAATTGAATATTAAAGTTGATGATAGTGATGAAAATAATAAGAAATTTGTTAAGAATGATACTGGCGAAGCATTAACAGATAATGAAATTATTGATTTTTATATTAAACTATATAACAATAGTAATATATTTAAAGAAAGTGTTGATAAATCATATCAATTAACAGAAGGAAAAGAATATAGTATTGAAAATGGTAATTATAAATTTAATTTAGATAAAGAAAGTGTTTTGTATTATCCAAGTAGTGTTATTAAAACTATGAACAGTAGATTACGTACTGCATTATCTACTTTATCTAGCTATAATAGTGAATCAACTGAAAACTCTAATTGGTATACTACTTTAACTGAAGAAATTAGTAGTACCTTCTATACTATTCTTTTAGTTGGAAAAGAAGAAAAGAAATCATATGAAGATTCTAAAGAAGAAATAAGACAAATTTTATTAGATAATGAATTTATAACTGGTGAAGATGAAATTACTTATACAGAAACAGTAATGAATCAATTGCGTTTGAAGTTTGAATTAGTTATCTATGATAAATTTATTCAAGATAAATATATCAATGAATACTATCCTGGGGATAGTTTCTATGATGGAAATGTAAAATATGATGGTGTAATTCTTTCATTTATGGATGAATTATTAACAACTGATGAATTATTTGATTTAATGGATTATAGATTTGGACCATTTGCTTTAAGTGAATTAATTAATTATTATAATGAATTATATGATAAAGATATTAATCAAGTATATGACTTAACGGTTGTTGGTAGTGAAAAAGATAGAATTATTAATAATAGTGCATGGCAAAATGTTTTACTTGAAGTAGAAAGCGAAAAGGAAATGTTCGAAAGTGGTGGATATGGTGTACTTGGATACTTGCCTTCATATGGATGGGAAAACTTCTTAATGGAAATATATCAAGTTAGAACTGATAAAGAACTAGCATATTACTACTTATGGGAAAATTTAAAAACTGATTATTTAGAAGATAAATATTCATTAAGTAATTATGATGAAGCATCATTGTATTGGCAAAAATTTAAAGATGTTATGCAAGAACTTGCTGATGAATATATTAGCGCTACTGGTTTTGAATTTGCTCTAAGTTATTTAGATGAAAATGGTAATTATGCTGACCCATCTACTTGGAGTAGTGAACAAAAGGCCTTAATTGAAGAGTTCTATGGTTTGCTTGTTGAATATTTTATACAAGGAAAGAATGCTTATAAAGATTTTGCTGAATTAATAGATTTGAAATATGATGAAGCTCCATATTTAATTGGTGATAATACATCAGGTGAATTATTCTATAATATGGATTTAGCTAAATATAAAACTGCAGGAATTGCTTTAGTTTATGATAACTTAGGTACATTTGGAGCTGATGATGTTAATAGTGCTTTATTAGAAGCAGCTAAAGAATTATGGGTAAAAGATCCTACATCTGAAGAAGTTGAAGTATATGGAAAAAATGATGGCGGATATAAATATATTGTATCCGATGTTGCATATCACGTTTATGTAAAAGTAAGCAATAATGATATGGATAGATTTGAAGAAAGAAATATCCCAACTCTTGAAGAAATCAAACTATATTTGAAAGATTCTGATACTGAAGATTTAACAGATGAACAAAAGGGTATGATTGAAGATTACTATACTCCTGTATTTAATAGCTTAGCTTGGGGTTCATATAACTATGCAAGATTATGCTATAAAAAACAAGGAAATTGTGAAGTTAATGTTAAATCAAATAATTATGTATATGATGAATATCAAAAATATTTATCTATAGTTATTATTGAAATGACTGATTTAACAGATTATGTAATTGACTAAAATTAAAGCTTGGAATACTTGTGTTTCAGGCTTTTTTGTATAAAAAAAGGATGACATAAAAGTCAACCAAACTATTTAATCAATTATTTTATTATATTATTATTTTTTATATAATTGTATGCATCACTAATAGCTTTTGTATCACTATCAGGAATAGAGAATTTTTCTTTGACATTATTGACACTATCAATTATATTACTATTATTTTTTTTCATATAGTTTAAAAGATAAAGAAAAGTATCTTCATCTAATACTGAAATAGTATTATTTCCCTCTTTAATGATATACATGCAATAATTTTCATTTGAACATTCAGCTTCTACATCAGGAAGATTTAGTTCTGGAGTAGAAGAAGATGAAGCATAATCATCCATAAAAGTATCAAAATTAAAAGATTTATTACTATTATTTATATAATAGTCGTAAAAATCATCTTGACTAAGTGTTTTAGGTATTTGATTAGGATCAATTAATCCTTCAGGTTGCTTTTCTTCAACAATTCTTTCTCCTTCATGAGGGGTATTAAAAGATGAATTTTCTTCAAGATTAAATAATACTAGTAAGCAAATAATAAATACTGTTGTAACGGGAACTAATTGAATAATAGTTTTAAAAAACGAATTTTTTTGAGTAACAAGTGGATATTCTTTAGTATAGGCAACGCTTTTTAAACTGTCCAAAACATCAGGAATAATATAATTCTCGCTTCTCAATTGTTTTTTGAATGTTTTGATTTTCATAAATCATAACTCCTTTTTTATTTTGTTTAAAGCTTTTTTATAGATGAAAAAAGCTGTACTTAAGGGAATGTTTAGGATATTAGCAATATCTTTAAATTTAAAGTTTAACACAATATGATATAAAATAATATCGCGTTCATCACCATCTAAGATTTTAAAAGCGCTAGCTAAAAGTGAATCTCTATTATCGCTTGTTGTGAATAGATATTCTTCATCTATTTCATCAACTAAAGATTCACGCTTTTTGCGATTATAATAATTAATGGTATGATTTCTAGCAATCGTACAAATCCAGGCACAAAAGTTTGTTCCGGCTTTGTATGAAGCTAGGCTGTTAATTGCTTTAAGATAAACATCTTGCATTAAGTCTTCAATTGTACTTTTGTCTTTAATGATTGTTGAAATGGTTAAGTAAACGCCTTTTTGTGTTTCGTAATAGATGTCATCAAAAAGATGAGACTCGCCACTACGATATCTTTCAACAATTTTTTCTAACTCTTTAGCGTTCATAAGTTAGCCTTTCTATTTGCTTCCAGTATAATAACAAATTACTTCTCATTTTTTTTAATAATTTTTTCAAAATATTTTGCAACAAAATAAAATCCTAAATCTGTTAGGTGAACATTATCAACTGTTTCTTCATAATTGAAGGATTTTAAGATTTTTTCTCCATCAATATAAGTCACATTATCTTTAAATTTATTACAAATTACTTTGTGTAAAATTTTGTGTTTTTTCATGCTTATATCAAATTCTTTATTGATATTTGTGAATGGATGTGGATAATGGCTTAAAACATATATCACAACATCAGGATTTTTTTCCAATAAAATATTTATAAAGTTTTCTAATCTTTCTTTAGTTCTATCATATGTGTTATTTGATTCAGATTCAATAATGATATATTTAATGTTTTTAATACTACTAATGTCACGCGCAACTTCAGCGTCAAGATGAGCATTACCTGAAAAACCGAAATTATATACTTCATATTTTTTTAATAATCTTTCTAAAATGCTAGAATAGTTCATTCCCGGACGCGTTGCACATCCTCCTTGTGAAATAGAAGTACCATAGCAAATGATAGCATCATTTCTAATAGGCTCAGCTTTACTAACTACACTATCTGTATCAAAACCAATTTCTAAATCAATTAAAGCAATATAAAGAGGTAGATATAATCTAAACTCTCTTAGTTTTTTATCCATATCTTTGATAATAGTTATTTCATATTCAGCTTTATTGATTTTAGTTGTTGTAAGAAATGTGTATTTATCTTTATTTTTAAAATAAAGATCAAGTCCTCCTTGCCCACAAGCGCTCATATGTGCCATATAGGCAGCTGATGAGTTTTTTACTTTTAACTGAATAGATGTAGAATCAGTTGCAAAAGAGATATATGCACCAGATGGATGCATAGATAAATTTTTTAAGTTTTCTCTTGTTACTAAACTATCACGTAAACGATGAAAGTTGTTGTTTTCTTCTTTCCAATAAAGACCATGAACAGTGAATGGTTCATTTAGTCCGTTTAACCATTTGAAAGTTTCCTCAGTTATTTTGGCATCAGCCATATTTTTATCAATTGTTTTTATATCCATTTTAATCACCCAACTTATTATACAACAAAAATGTGACAATAGATATAAAAATGTTAAAAAAAAAGTAAAAAAATGTTGCAATATAAAATAAGTTGTTATATAATATTGTTGCAGCTGAAAAGCTGTACTTATCCCCTACATAAAGCAGTGAATAATTTTTATTCACAAACATCCCCTTCCTAAATAGTGTGTCTCGCAAGAGGCACACTATTTCAATTTTTTTATATAGCAATTATCTTATTAATTTTCTCTTTTCAAAAGATAAAAGAAATGATATAATTAGTTAAACAAAAGGGAGAATATTTTATGAAAAATAAATTATTGTTTTTATTAATGTTTTTAATATTTCTGGTAGGTTGCAAAAAAATTAATGAAGAAGAAATTTTAAATGAATTTATAAATAATTATACATATGATGTAAATCAAGAGGAGTTTGATTTTCCTAAAGAAATTACTTATAATAATCAAGTCATTTCCTTAGAATGGAATTATAGTGATAATTTATTAGATGAAAATAATAAATTAATTCATTATTTAGGGACATTAAGATCTCCTTTAGAAGTAAAAGCTACATTAGGTAATTATTCTGTAAGTAAAGTGCTTGGTGAAATTGTCAGTGTTTCTTTAAATGGTGATGAGGCAAATAGCGATGAAGCACTAGTAGGTGAGTTTTTAGCTCAATATGAATTTAAGCAAACTGATGATTATAAAGTAGAACTTTTAGATAGTGTGATTTATAATGATAAAGAAATCAGTTTAAAATGGACTTTAAGTAATAACATTTTAGATGAAAATAATTATATAATTCATAATGATACTGAAATTGAGGCAAGTGTAGTTTTAGAAGCTACATTAGGTAAAGCTGTTTTAAGTAAAAATGTTGGTAAAATTAATAGTTTAAGTTTGTCTTCATTAAGTGAAAAATATCATGATTTTGAAAAAAGTATTATTGAAGAATTTAAAAAAACTTTTGTTTTAGAAATTAATGATGAAAGAGTTAATTTTGTTAAAAAATATTTAGTAAATGACTATTTAGTAAAATTAGATTATGATTTTGATATTTCTCACTTTTATAATAGTGGAAAAATAATTCATACTGATGTAAGAAGAGAAACGGAAATCTTTGTTAATGCAACAATTGGAGCAACTACTGAAAAGGTATCTATGGGAACTTTTGTTATTAAAAGCATTAGTGAATTACTAGATGAGGCTATTAATAATGTTAAAGTAGATAGAGAAATTAGTGATGATATCGAATTAGTTAATAGCTATAACGGGGTTAGTATTAACTGGTCTAGTGATAAAAAAGATATCTTATCTGATAGTGGAAAATGTTCTTATGTTAAAGAAGACGCTTTAGTAAAACTAACCGGAGTATTTATTTGTAGTGGAGAAGAAATAAAAAAAGAATATGAAGTTATAGTGAAACCATATTCTAATTTGAAAAGATTAGAATTGGTTTTAGATACAATTGATATACCACAAGTTGTATGTAGCAACTTAGAACTAAAAAATGAATATTCATATGATGTTAAAGCCCAATGGGAATCTAGTAATAAAGATATAATTGATGATAGTGGTAAGGTGAATTTTAGCCTGGCAAATGAAGAAGTTAAATTAAAATTAAAATTATATATAGGAGAAGAAAGTATGGAAAAAGAATTTAATGTAAATGTTGCAACATTTAAAAAATTGGATTTGCATTATTTAGTTGAAAAAACTAATGATTTTAATCAAGATAATATGTTTAATTTAGAAATTAAAGATGAAAAAGTTTCTTTAATGGATGGTGAAATCTATGGTTATTATGATTCATGTGTTTATGAAACTAAAAACTTTGAAGAGCTTGTTGGTTCTTGGGCTGCTTTAAGTAGTGAGGAAGCTACATGCGAATTGTTAATTAAAATAAGAGTAAATGGAAGTTGGAGTAAATATTTTACTTATGGAATTTGGGGCTTAGGAAGAAACAATTTGTATTATAATCAAAATGATAAAATTGCTAAGATGAGTGTTGATGAAATATTGCCTATTGATGGGGTAGGTGATGCTTTCCAATATCGTATTATTTTAAGACGTGATAGTAAAGAGTGTGCTTCTCCTAAATTAGGATTAGTAGCTATAACTATTCGTATTCCTGATTATGAATATAAAGTTGATGTTAGTGGCTTAGATAGTTTTGTTGATTATGATGTAGCTAAAGTTAATCAAAATGTGGTTCCAGATATTGGTAACTCAATTTGTAGTGCTACCACTTCAACAATGCTATTAAAATATAAGGGATTTGATTTTTCTGAATTTGATGAATATGAAAATCGTTATATTGCTAACCTAGTAGCTGACAGAGGTCACAACTCACCAACATATGGTAACTGGGTATATAATACTGTAACTATGGGAGCATATGGCCTATCTTCTTATGTTAAACATATGTATTCATGGGATGAATTAAAACTTCACTTAGCAACTGTTGGTCCAG
>CAYTZW010000034.1:0-11035 GCA_964442785.1 uncultured Erysipelotrichaceae bacterium | reverse complement strand
ATTTTAATTCAAAGTTCGTTTTTTTATAAAGAAAATTATTTATCTTTCTTAAAATTGATTGAGAATTAGTTTTTCTTTTTAGTAGTTGTTGCTTTTTTAGTATTTTTTTTATTTCCTACTAATTCTTCATAAGAATATCCTTTTTGAATTTTGCCGTCTTCACCGTGAATAGACAAACTTCCAGCAGTTTCTAAAGCATATTTTTTGCCTGCTGCAATCGCTTCCTTTTGAGTCTTAAAGCTTTCGACTGAACGAGAAGAATTAGCTTTTCTAACGTGCCATTTTCCATCGTCTTCTTTGTAAGTTACGTGAACTAAACTTGCCATAATATATAAACCTTTCCTTTCAGGATTACTCCCAATTCTAGTATTTACCATATTTGCAAATTTATAAAAAATAATTATTTTTCTAAATAATTTTTAACATTTCTTTTTAGATAACGATGATTTTTCTTTAAATCGTGTCGAATCATAGTAGCACTTATTGGTACTTTTTTTCTTTCAGGATCAATTAAAATATAATCTGCTCCAAAAACTTTTTTAGCAAATTCTTGATAATCTTCTTCTCCTCCAAAGAAAACATCAATTTTTTCTTTAATTAAATCTGTTAATTTTTGAGAAAATTCTTCAATTCCTTTTGGAAAAGGTTTGATCTTAGTTTGGTCAATAGAAATAACTTCTACATTTTTAATTCTTTTAAAAGCATTTTTAACCCAATTAACTCTTAATTCCATACTCATATCAGGTAAATGATACTTTTCACATTCACTTTTCATATAATCTTGATTATGACAAACGACTACATATAATTTTTCAACTTGCTTACTTGCAATTTTAACAGACCTTATATGTCCTTTGTGCAAAGGCATAAACTTTCCCGTAAAAACTCCTATTTTATACATTTATTTCACCCGTTTCTAATTATATATTGATAGTTTTTATTTTCAATATTTACTTTTTATTTTATAATAAAACAAAAGAGGTATTTTTTATGGTAGGAAGAATTTTATTTATTATTTTTGTGATTTTAATTATTTCATTTTTTCTTTTTCAAGACAAAATTTTATCATTTATTTATAATAAAGTAAAAAAAGATAATAGCGTTAAAGAATTGGAAGATAAAGATATTATGACTCCTTATAAAGTATTTTCCTATAAACTAGGTGGAACAACCACTAAAGATAAACAAGAAATAATTGATACATTATCTTTAAGAACTGAATTAGAAATACGTAAAGTAATGAAAGATAACAAGGTAAGTTATGCTTTGTATCACAAAAATAAAGAAATTGGATTTATTTCATATTCTTTTATAAAACAAAATTTTAACGATATTTTTAAAGGAATTAAGTACCATT
This sequence comes from uncultured Erysipelotrichaceae bacterium, assembly GCA_964442785.1. Lineage (GTDB taxonomy): Bacteria > Bacillota_I > Bacilli_A > RFN20 > DUOF01 > SIG223. The sequence goes on along the minus strand of CAYTZW010000034.1, from coordinate 9,678 downwards.
TTGTTATTTCTAAAATTGAAACAATTAGAAAAAAGAAAAATGTTTATATAAAAATATGGAGAGAAAATACTAGTGGTTTTGACTTAACTTCAATTCTTAAACAAATTGATTATAGGATAGGAGATAAAGTTGTTCATTCAGATTTAGGAGAAGGCATAGTCCAAGAAATAAGAATGAATAGTGTTGTTGTAAAATTTAAAAAGGTATATGAAATAAAAGATTTAAAATCATTAAAATTAAAATAAAAATATAGACAATTAGTCTATATACTTATATATCATACTTTTTGGTGGATTTCTTTACTATCAGTTGCATTAAAATTTAAAATAGACTATACCACTTATAGTGATTTGCTCGGACATAAAGTCGTAGATTTAAGCTTAAAGGCCGAATAGAGAAATCACTTTTTATTTTTGCTATATTATTAAGTTGAATAAGTATTTTTTTTGAGAAACTTTTTATTCAATTAAAATTATAATTTTTCTTAATTACATTTTATTAAACAAAATATTCATAATTATTCTAATCATAATTTCTTTTTCTTCAGGTTTTGATTCTGCTACTAGTAAAGTAATAGCGGTTAAAGCTCCATTAGAAATAGTTAATTTATTTTTGCTTAATAAAGCATTTTTACTTAAATATAATAAGAATAATCCTGCTGCTATTCGTTTACAACCATCAACGAAAGGGTGGTCTTTTACGATAAAATATAATAAATTAGCAGCTTTTTCTTCAAGTGATTTATATACTTCTTCTCCAAAAGCAGTCTGATTAATGCTAGCTAATATTCCTGCTAATTGTCCTTTTACTTTTTCTACTCCAAAGACATTAGAATCATTAACAAATCTCATATTATTAATAAAGTTTCTACATTCTTCATAATTTAAAACATAATCCGCTTTATTTCCATTAGGTTTAGATACACATTGGTGGTCATAATTATCAAGTAATGTTAAGGCACTGGTATATAAATCAATGATATTTTTTAATTCACTAGTTTCAACATCTAATGTATTTGCTAACATCTTGTTTTGAATTTCAATTGTTTTATTTAAAGCAATTAATCTTTTGTTATTAACTGCATAGCCTTCAATTAAATAATCTTTTAGTATTTTATTAGCCCATTGTCTAAATATAATTCCCCTTTGAGATTTAACTCTGTATCCAACGGAAATAATCATATCAAGATTATAAATTTTGATTTTACGAAGGACTTTACGATTACCTTCAATTTGAACTACCGAGGATTCCTTGGCAGTTGAATTATCTAATTCTCCTTCTTTTATGATGTTTTTAATGTGTAATCCTATATTGTCTGTAGAAACATCAAATAAAAAAGCCATTTCTTTTTGAGATAACCAAACGGTATCGTTTTCCTTATCTGCTCTAACATCTAATTCAAATTGATTGTCAACAAACTTTACTACTTCATATTTATCATTCATAAGCGATATTCTCCTTTCTTATTTTCGCTACTTGATAATTCTATTTTCAACATCTATCATTCGATAGTTGTTTGAAAAACTCATTTTGCTTGATAATTTTTCACTTTATTATCATATAACAAACTTTATAATCTTTGGTAGTTGCTTGATACAACATTAAATTTAACACTTATTTATGTAGTTCATACTTTTCTTCTTATATGTTGAAGTATATCATACTTTAATTTACTTTGCACAATAAGAAAGGAAAAGTCTTGAGATAAAACTTTTCCTACAATACAAAATTGGTGCACCAAATGGGACTTGAACCCATACAGCTCTCGCTACACACCCCTCAAGCGTGCGTGTCTACCTTTCCACCATTGGTGCGTAAGCAATTAAGTTTTTAATTGCTTAAAATAATTATTAGTCTGTTGTACATTTATTTTTTAGAACATCTATTTGCTCTTGACTTAAACCCACTTGGTAGAAGGTTCCTGTTTCTTCATCAAACATTGCATCATAATCAGATTGTGAGTTTAGATGTATAACTACATCGGGTAATTGAGCAACCAAATGATCATATATTAAACCAAATCTTTTATTTAGTTCCTCATCTTCTGGTACTTTTGATGTTAAATCTGCAAGAGCACTTATAAGCGTTATATAATTATAAATCGTAACACCTTCTGAGTTTTCTCCCTTAACTTCTATCAATTTTTGAGGATTTGAAATTAAAGTAGGAAGATCTACAATTAACTTTCTTAATGCTTTTGACTTAAACTCATCAGTTTCACTTTTTTCTATTTCAGTTCCTAATAAGTATTTAATAATGATTTCATTAACTTCTTCTTTATCTACCTTAGCAACTTTTGTTAAACCTTTTTCAGTCATATCATAGACCGTAGTTGCAAATTGTGTTTTTTGTAAATATTCTTGTCCTTGTGGTAAAAATATTGGTTGAAAAGCAATATAGCAAACGATAGCTAAAGTAACTAGTCCATTTATAAAACCAAATACAAAACCAAAAGCTCTATCAAAAGAAGCAAAAGTTGGGTGGTCATCTCTTAGTCTTTGTACCAATTTCTTTGTCCATAAAGTTAATAAAGTTGATATTAAATAAAAGACAATAAGAATAATTAAAGTAACTACTAAATATTTTGACATAGAAAGTAAGTAGTTAATCCATTTGTTTGACCTGTCTCCAACAATTTTGGCAATATCAATATATTTAACAAGAAAATTTCTTAAAGGATTTAAGTATAAAACTAACAAAACTATTGAGGCAATATTAAGAATTAAAGAAAATATTTCTTTTATAAAACCTTTGTTATAACCTCTTACAAATCTTATGATTAGAAAAAGTATTAAAAATCCATCTATTAAATAAGGAATATATTGTTCCATTTCAATCACCCCTTCGCTTACTTATATTATATAAAATTTTAATGTTTAAGACAATCAAATAGAATAAAAAAGTTACTTTTCGACTATACTTTTATATGGTGATAGATATGAATATAATACCAACAGTGGTAGATAAACAATATGGAACAGAAAAATATTATGATATTTTCTCGATGCTTTTAAAAGAAAGAATTGTAATGATAAGTGGAGAAATCAATAGTGAATTATCTTCTATTGTGATTGCTGAATTGCTTTATTTATACAATCAAGATAGCACCAAAGATATTCAAATTTATATAAATTCTCCAGGTGGGGAGGTAAACGCAGGACTTGCTATTTTGGATACGATGCAATATTTAAAGTGTGATATTCATACAATTTGTGTTGGAATGTGTGCAAGTATGGCGGCTATTTTACTAGCAGGGGGAACAAAAGGAAAAAGATGTTCCTTGCCGAATGGACAAATTATGATACATCAACCTATGGGTGGAGTTTCAGGACAAGTAAGTGATGTTGATATTGTGGCTAAAAAATTAGTCCAAATGAAAAAGAAGTTAAACCAAATACTTGCAGATTTAACTTCTCAAAATATCCAAAAAATTGAAAAAGATACCGACAGAGATAATTATATGGACGCCCAACAAGCTGTAAAATATGGAATTATTGATTATGTTGTTTCTTGAGTTTAGAAACTAAATCCATAATTCTACGAATAGAATGATTAATTCCAGATTTAGAAATTTCAGTATAAGAATTTAAAGAATAAATATTGGCGAGTTCTGTCATACTAACTTCAGGGTTTTGAAGTCTTAACATAGCAATATAACGGTCTTTTTCGTTTAACATATCCATATAATTATTATCTATTAAATATTGAATGGCTTCTGATTGTTTTTTTCCAGCCTCTAATATTTTTATTTCGTTAGATATTTCACAAATTGATAAACGATTATTAGAATTATAAAAATCTCTCGTAATTCTTTCTTCTTCAAACTTTAATAAAGAAGAATGGGCATTAATAAGTCTTAAAAAGTCGGATATTTCTTCGGCTTTTTTTAAATAAACCACGAAATTATTTCTCCTTAAAAGTATTTTTCCAGATAAGGAAAACTTTTTAAGCAATTTAATAACATATTCTGCAGTTTCTTTGTCGTGTAAATTTAACTCTAAGTGATAGTATTTAGTAGTTGGTGGATTTACGCTACCACTTGCTAAAAAACAGCCTCTTAAATAAGATTTAACACATTCATTATCAAGTAAAAGCATTCTTGAAGGAAAAATAACTTGATTGTTCTTATCAACTATTTCTAAATCTTCTAAAATGTATCGTACTTTTTGATTAATTTCAACGATGTAACAATTATTTTTCTTTAAAGTTGTACGTTTGGCTACCAGTAATCTTACATCTATATCATAAATATCTTTGATTGCTTTATAGATGAATTGAGCAGTTTTACTTATTTCACTACGAACATTTAAAACTAAATTATTGTTTCTAATAACTAAAGCACCATTTATTTTTAAAAGTGCTGATAATTGGGCTCTTTTTTCAGCATAAGAAAGTTCTAAAATAGATACTTCTTCTTTAACTTCTAGAGAAAATGTCATCTTTTAACCACCCTTCTATGTAATTTTACCTTAAAGTTTAAATATAATAAATTGTTTTTTTTTGAAGTTATAGGTATAATAATATCAGTTGAGGTGGGGACAATGGAAGAAAAAAAACTTTTAGATGTTGTTACTAGTGCAGATATGTCTTATTTATTTCCATTATTTAAAAGACTTCTAGGGTATGATCCATTTGTGAAATTTTATGAGCCTAATCCTGATACTATTGTTCTTTGCAAAAGAATAAGTGAAGAAATGGGCTTTGAGTTAGATGAAAGCTTTGTTGAATTTATGCTTCAAACAAATGGTGGTTTTCTTCATATTGTTGATTTTTTCTCTTTTAAAAACACCGATGATAAAATGAAAGATTTGTTGTATGTTAATTATGATAAAAAAGTTCACGATTCTTTAGTGAAGTTTGATACGGCTTTCATAATTGGAAAATTTTCCAATGATTATTATTGTTATGATAAAAAGTCTAATGTTGAAAAAACAAAATCAAAAGCTTATGTTTGGGCTTTGTATGATTCTGTAAAAAAAGAATATGTTTATAGTTTTGATAATTTCTATTCTTTGTTAGAATATCATATCAATTTATTAAATTATTCATTTTAAAAAAAGTATGGGCTTATAACTCATACTTTTAAATTGATTTTTATACTAGTTGCTTTAAATATTTGATAACTTGATTAGCAGCGATTGCTCCGTCGTTATTTGCGGTTACAATTTGCCTTAACTCTTTTTCAATAACATCTCCTGCTGCATATATTCCAGTTAGTTTTGTTTCCATTTTACTATTTACCATTATGTAACCTTTTTCATTAGTTATTCCTAGTCGAGTTGCAAAATTAGTAGAAGGTGTTAGTCCCATAAAGATAAAAACCGCAGCTACATTAAGTGATTTTTCATTTAAAACAATTTCTTCTACTTCTTCTTTTCCTTTTATTTTAGAAATAGAAGCATTATAGATTATTTCAATATTATCATTATCTAAAACTTTTTGAAGTAAGGTGTTATTTGTATATTTATCTTTGCTAGAAATTAAATATATTTTTTTAGCAAAAGAAGATAGATATAAAGATTCTTCTAATGCGGCATCATAATTTCCAACAACGGCAATAGTTTTATTTTTGTATAAAGGTCCATCACATACAGCACAATAAGAAACCCCTTTTCCAAAGAAAGTGTTTTCGCCTTCGATATTGGCTTTTTTTTCTTGAGTTCCTGTGGCGATAATAATACTTTTTGTTAAAAATGTACGACGACTTGTTTTTATTTCTTTTATTTGATTAGGAATAATATCAATTACTGTTTCATCAATATATTCCGTTCCACAACTAAGAGCGTGGTTAAACATTTTTAGGGCTAAATCTGTTCCAATGATTTCGTTTTCAGTTGGAAAATTAGTGATTTTGTTAATATTAATCAATTTTCCTCCTGGAGCTGTTTTTTCAATAATAGCAACTTTTAAATTGGCTTTTGCAGCATAAATTGCAGATGTTAATCCAGCTGGTCCTGCTCCGATAATTATTAAATCGTAAATATTATTCATTGTCTTTTACCTTTTTTTTTGAAAATTTTATTAAATAAGTTTTTTATTTCGTCCCAATAAATCCAAATTAAACCTGCTATACCAATGATGATGAAAATAGCGGACATTAAAACTGATTGAGAAATATTACCGATTTTCATTATATATTCTTCTTCTCTTAAAGGCTCTAAAATAATTCTAACAACGCCATAATAAGCTACATATAAAAATCCTAATACACCGTGTTTTCTATTTTTCCATAGATATCTTAAAAGGAAAGAAATAACAATAAAGCCAATTAGATTTAAAATACCTTCATAGAAAAATAATGGTTGAACGGCTTGCCCTGTAGGACATAGATGCATTCCATAGTTATTTACTTGTAATCTTTCAATAACAAAATTTGGTAAAAACCAAAGTTTAGAAGTAGAAACACATTCTCCATATACTTCAACATTAAAGAAATTTCCCCACCTACCAATTACTTGAGCAATTAAAACATTAGGTAAAATAAGGTCCATATATCTAAAAATACTTTCTTTTGGAGTAAGTTCATCTGGATTTTTCTTGTGGTCAAAATAAACCATTAAGATACCGACAGCAGCCCCTGCGATAATTCCACCTTGTATGGCAATTCCACCGTGCCAAATTTTTATTATTTCCGCAGGATTGCTCATATAATAACTCCATTCGGAAATAACAAACCATATTCTTGCTCCAATGATTCCACTTAGAAAACAAGGGATAAACATATTATCAATTAAATAACCTTTTTGATATTTCTTTTCAGCAAAGTATCTTGATATTAGATAAGCAACAATAGCTCCACCTATTAAACATAGGGCGTAATATTGAATGGAAAAATCTAATCCGAATAAGCTGAAATCAAAAGAATCAGAAAATAAAAGCATTTTAAACACCTCTTTAATAATAAACATTTTACTATATTTCCGTATTATCTGCAAAAAAAATAAATATTTTATTTAAACTTATGATTTGAAATAAAAAGCATCGAAATTTTTTTTTCTTTACGACACTTTTTGATATAAATTATTTTCTTTTTTTATCAATTAGTTGTTTTAAATATTTTCCAGTGTAACTAGTAGAACAATTAATGATTTCATCAACCGTTCCTGCGAAAACAACATTACCACCTTTTTCGCCACCTTCAGGTCCTAAGTCGATAACATAATCGGCTAATTTGATAACATCAAGGTTATGTTCAATGATAACAACACTGTTACCGTTATCAACAATTCTATTTAAAACTTTCATTAATTTATTTACGTCATCTAAATGTAAACCTGTGGTAGGTTCATCTAAAATATATAAGGTTTTTCCGGTTGATTTTTTTTGCAATTCATAAGCCAATTTTACCCTTTGGGCTTCTCCACCTGATAGAGTAGTAGCACTTTGACCTAGTTTTATATATCCTAGTCCAACATCAACAAGAGTTTTGATTTTTTGTTGTATTTTTGGCTTTCCTTCAAAGAATGAATAGGCTTCTTCTACTCTCATATCTAAAACATCAGCAATGTTTTTTTCTTTGTAAAATATTTCCAAAGTTTCATCGTTGTATCTTTTTCCGTGGCATTCTTCACAAGGAACATAGACATCAGGTAAGAAATTCATTGGTACACGAATAACACCATCTCCTTGACATCTTTCACATCTTCCACCTTTAACATTGAAAGAAAATCTTCCTTTTTCATAGCCGCGAATTTTAGCTTCAATAGTAGAAGCATATAAATCTCGAATATCATCAAAAACACTAATATAAGTTGCTGGATTAGAACGTGGAGAACGACCGATAGCGTCTTGGCTAACTTGGACTACTTTGTCTATATTTTCTAGTCCTTTTATTTCTTGATATTTTCCTACTTTTATTTTGCTTTTGTTTATTAAACTGGCAGCAGATTTATAAAGTATTTCATTTACTAAACTTGATTTACCTGAACCAGAAACTCCCGTTACTAAGGTTAGACAACCAAGAGGAATTTTAACATTGATGTTTTTTAAATTGTTTTGATTAGCACCAATTATCTCAATGAATTGTCCATTTCCTTTTCGTAAAGGAGTAGTTCGTTCAATTCTTTTTTTGTTTGTTAAGTATTGAGCGGTAATGGAATTTTCTACTTTCATTACTTCACTAGGAGTTCCTTGAGCAACAATTTCTCCTCCGTGAGTTCCTGCCCCTGGACCAACATCGATTAGCCAATCTGCTGCTAGCATTGTGTCTTCATCGTGTTCAACCACAATTAAAGTATTTCCTAAATCTCTCATTTCTTGTAATGAATGAATTAATCGGTCATTATCTCTTTGGTGTAAGCCAATAGAAGGTTCATCTAAGACATAAAGTACTCCTGTTAAACGTGAACCTATTTGAGTTGCTAATCTTATTCTTTGGGCTTCTCCTCCTGACAGGGTTCCCGCAGACCTAGACAAAGTTAGATAATCTAAACCAACATTTTTTAGAAAAGATAAACGGGATTTTATTTCTTTGATTATTAGGTTAGCAATTTCTGTTTTTGTAGCATCTAATTGTAAATTTTCAAACCAATCCAAACATTTATCTATGGACATCGTCGTTACATCATAAATACTTTTGTTATCAATTTTAACCGATAAAGCTTTGTCGGAAAGTCTTTTTCCGTGGCATAAATCACATTCAATTTCACTCATAAAAGAACGATACCAATCTCTCATAAGTTCAGATGTTGTGTTATTAAATAAATGTTCTATTCTTACTTTTACGCCTTCGAGGAATTTTGTTTTTTTCATTATATTTCCAGAACGACTTTCGATTTGATAGGAAATAGGTCTATCAGAACCATATAAAATATAATGCATTTCTTTTTCACTAAAATCCTTTAAAGGTTTATTTTTATCAATGTTATAGGTTTTTAATAATAAATCAAATTCTTGCCATTCAATATTTTCAGAGTTGACAATATTTTTATAATATCTAATACCTCCTTGATTTATAGAAAGATTTTTATCAGGAATTAGCAAATCTAAGTCGAGTTGCATTTTTGAACCTATACCATAGCAACTTGGACAAGCTCCATAAGGAGCATTGAAAGAAAAAAGGCGAGGCTCTAAATCTTCTAAAGAAAAACCACATTCTACACAACTATAATGTTCTGAGAAAAGAATTTCTTCTCCATTGCAATCGACAACGGCTAAACCATTTGCCCATTTTAAAGCTACTTCCAAAGAATCAGCAAGTCTACTTCTAATGCTATCATTCTTTTTAAGTCTATCCACGATGATACTAATGGTATGTTTTTTGTTTTTATCTAAATCAGGTACTTCTTCTAAAAGGTAAGTTTCTCCGTCGACCTTAACTCTAGTAAAACCATTTTTCATTAATTTAGTAAATAAATCTTTGAAAGTTCCTTTTTCTCCTCTAACGATTGGGGACATTATAAGTAATTTGCTATTTTCTTGAAAAGTCATTATTTTATCTAACATTTGTTTTATTGTTTGAGCTTGAATTGGAATATTGTGAGTTGGACAATATGGAATACCTACTCTTGCAAAAAGAAGTCTTAAATAGTCATATATTTCTGTAACGGTTCCAACGGTTGAACGGGGATTGTTGCTAGTTGTTTTTTGATCAATAGAAATAGCAGGAGATAAACCTTCGATAGAATCAACATCAGGTTTTTCCATACCTCCTAAAAATTGTCTAGCGTAAGAACTTAA
>CAYTZW010000033.1:0-11300 GCA_964442785.1 uncultured Erysipelotrichaceae bacterium | reverse complement strand
TTGTGGCTGACACTCAAGAAATAGTAAATGAATACCAAGTTGTAATTAATTCAAAAGGAAAACAAGTTAATGAAATTGTAAATGTAGGAACATATACAATAGATGTAATTGTTGATAGTATTACCTATACTAATAAAGCAAGTGTAGAAATTAAACCTATTGAATTAGAAGTAAGTGTTAATACAAATGAATTTACTTACAATGGCAATATTCAATATCCTAGTGTTGCTTTACAAGAAGGCATAATAGAAAATGAAGATGTTATTTTAAATGTAAGTAAGGCAACAAGTGTTAATGTAGGAGATTATTCAATTAGTCTATCTTTAACAGGAACTAACTCAAGTAATTATGTATTAAAAGAAAATACTATTTCTTATTCAATAAGTTCTAAAACAGCTTTGGTTATTATTGATGAAGTAAGTTCTATTTATGGTGATGATTTGTCAAAAATGACTTTTACTAGCAATGATTTTATGGCTTGTGATAATCCTAATGAATTTATTTCTTTGGTGAAAGAAACGGGCGAAAATGTAGGAAAATATGATATTGTTGGTTCTAATAGTAATCCTAATTATATCGTTACCTTTGAAAATGAAAAAGATGCTTATAGTATTATTCGAAGAGAAATCACTCTTGTTGTTGATAGCGAAACAGTTGAATATGGTGATGCTGAAAGTCCACTTCAATATCGTATTGCTTTAGGAAGTTTAGCTAAAAATGATTATTTAGATAATCTAGTAAATGTTTACAGAGAAAAAGGAATTGTTGCTGGAACGTATAATATTGTTGTAGAAAATAAATCTTCCAATTATAAAATTAGTTATGGTAAAGCAACTTATACTATTGCTCCTAGAAATATAGAAATCTTTGTTAATGATGCAAGTAGTTATTATGGCGATGATTTTTCTCCTTTATCAGTAACTATAAATAAAGGTAGTATGGCTTATGATGAAGATGTTTATAGTTTAATTGAATTAAGTTGTGATTATCAAAATAAAGCAGGAAATTATAAAATAGTGGCTTCTGTTGTTGATGAAAATTACAATGTTAAAGTTTTATATTCTAAATCTCTTTATTCGGTATATGAAGTTTTAAAAAGAGTTGTAGTTATTAAGATTAATGATTTGAAAGTAGAATATGATATAAGTTATTCTGATTTAATGAATAGTGTTTCTTATGTTATTGAAAGTGGTTCAATAGTTAATGAAGATTTCCAAATTGATTTACAAGTTATTCTTAGCGACGGTGCCGATACTGTTTTAACTAGCGAAAATTATTCAACTCATTTTGGTGGAGGAGTGCATAAGATTGAAGCTCTTACTAACTTTAAAGATGATGAGTTAGAAAATAATTATGACTTAACTCAAATTAAAGACGCCAAAGGAACATTAGAAGTTACTAAATGTATTGTAGATATTGTAAATATTAAAACTGATTATACTTATCAAGACGGTGAAGTAATTGAAGTCTTTAATTGGAAAGAAAATATAAGTGGATATAACGCTACCGCTACTGAAAATAGTTTCTCTTATTCATTAACTAATATTGCAAGTGGAAATAAAGTGGATAGTATCAAAGATGCTGGAGAATATTACTTAAATATCGAAATTTTGCATAAAGATTTTTTCGAGTTTGTAGAAGGAATAGAAACAAAATATAGAATTATTGTTTCTAAAAAGGATATTACTTCGGAATTATCTTTCTATAATATACCTTTAAATAATAGTACTGAGTATAGTAAAATAGGCTTTGTTCCTGGTGTGGAACTTCCAAGTAAATATTTATATGTTAATTATGAAGATTATATTACTTTAAATGACCAAGTTGTTTTTGAAATAAAAGATGCTGGAATTTATAAATATAATGTTATTATTGATGATTTGAATTATTGTGGAAGTAAAACTGTTGTTATTAATGTTGCTAAAAAAGATTTATCTTCTAACATAACATTTAATATAGAGAATAATGGTATTTTGATTTCTCCTTTTATAAGTGATATAAAAGCTTTTATTACGGAAAATGATATTGAACTTGAGTATGTTTATAGTAATGAAAATGATGAAATAGTAGATAGTCTTTCTGTAGCAGGATTTTATAAATTAAGAGTTAATGTTATAAGCCCTAATTATAAAGGAACTTCTAGTATTATCTTTAAGTCTATTGTTTCTATCAGTGATAAAATAGCAATTTTAAGAAGTTATGTTGATGCTTATTACTTAAACACTGCTGCCAGTGCTAAACTTGAATTAATTAAGTCTATTAAAGCAATTTTAGTGGATTTTGGAGAAGATGATTGGTATCAAGTAGACAATATTGCTGATTATAATGAAGTTGTTAATAATTGTTATAATGTCTATGAAGATTTCAAAGGTACTGTCGAAGAAAATGTTTCAGATGCTAGAGTTATTACTTTAGGATTAGAAGCTTCTGCTATTACAATAAGTTTATATTTAGCCGCTAAAATATATAGCAAGAAGAAATGGAGGTTAGGTTTATAATGAAAAATAAATTTTCAACTATTTTATTAACATTAGTTACCGTAATATGTAGTGGTTTTCTTACTTCAAGAGATGCTATTGTTACTACGGATACCTTAACTGAAAATTTCAAAATGACTTTTATTGCTTTTGAAAAAGCAAATGTGAAAACAGAGATTTCTGTAGAAGAAGAAATTGTTTATTTTGAAGAACTTAAAATAAGCAGAAATGGAACTGTAAATAATTATACTTCTTCGGTAAAACAACTCTCAAATTCCTTGCTAGATAGTGAATTGTATACTATAACAAATGATGAAGGAACTTTGACATCAAATGAAACTTATAAATTATTTCAAGCCTATATTTTATTGAATAAAAACTATATTGATAATTTTGAAACGACTGATATTGATGTAAATAGTTATTTAGTAAAATTTTCAATCTCTAATAAAAATATAGATGAAGCTTATGGAAATGATATTAAAAAGAAAATAAAAGGTAATATCAAAGTTGAGATTTTAATTGAAAATGATTTGATTAAAAAGTATCAATATAATTATAGTCTAAAAGACGGCTCAGAAGTTTTGTTTGTTTGTGAATTTTAAAACTAAAAAATCCCATAGGTTAACTTATGGGATTTTATTCATTTATTATTTAGCAAGATTATTACTTTTCTTTTTTTGAAATACTTTGATAATTAAACCTAAAAATATATAGACCATTTGAAGACAAAAAGCAATTATAAACAAATACCAATAATCATAAGATAGAAAACTTATAAAAAAGGTTGCTGCTACCGACCAAGTTAATAATGATATTGATAAAAGTATCTTTTTATAGTCATAAAAAATGGAAGTTAGAATTACGACTACTGTAAAATAACAAGGAACTGAGAAAATGAAAGCTAACCAAGATTTATTGACATCAGCCACGAATTCTAAGAAGAAAAAAATCACATTTGCTAGTAAAGCGACTAAGAATAAAGAGCCTACAATTAAGGTGTTGATTTTTTTGCCTTTTCCGTATGAAAGTGTTCCATTTGTACTTATCAAATCATTGACGGTTAAAGAGAAGTAAGAAGCGATTAAATCTAAAGTAATTACATCTGGTAAAACATCACCTTTCTCCCATTTAGATATTGATTTATCAGAATAACCTAAAGCATTTCCTAATTCTTGTTGGGTCATTTTTTTACTTTCTCGAAGTTCTTTGATATTTTTGGCAAAATTAGCTTTTATTTCTTCATTTCTCATTATTCTTATCACCATATCTATTTTATGATAAATATAAGGCATAGTCAAATTATAAAAAGATTAAAATTTGCTCAATTCTCACGACAAGAGAGTTGTTAGAAATCTTATTAGAAATGAAAATAAAACTAATAGATAAAAAAATAAAAGTTTTTATGATAATCTTTTTGGTGTTGATTGGAGGTAATAAAATGACTTTTAAGATTATCGCGGATAGTAGTTGTGATTTAGAGGAAAATTATTTGAGTGCAACAAATATTAAATTTGGAATTGCACCTCTTACTATAAATATAAATGGACACGAGTTTGTTGACGATAAGAATATTGATGTTGAAGAAATGTTAAATTGTGTTTCTTCTTCAAATGGAAAGGAAACGACATCTTGTCCTTCGTGTGGCAATTATTTAAGTCAACTTGAAGGAGCAGATTATTATTTTATTGTTACCATTTCTTCTAAGTTGAGTGGAAGTTATAATTCTGCTTTGACTGCTAAAAAGTTATTTGCTAATCCTGAAAAAGTTTTTGTTATTGATTCGAAAACTACGAGTGGCTCAATGGTACTTATTATTGATAAATTAGTAGAACTTATTAATAGTGGGAAAGATTTTTCTTTAATATGTCAAAATATTGTGGAATATATTGATAATAACTTAGGATTGTATTTTGTTTTGAATAAATTTGACAATTTAATTAAAAATGGAAGGATTAGTGCTGTGAAAGCAAGATTTGCTAGTGCAATGGCTATAAAACCTATATGTGAAGCAAAAAATGGACAAATTCAATTAGCTAAGAAAACGATAGGTTTTTCTGGGGCTATGAAAACTCTAGTCGAAGAAATAACAAACAAGGTTAAAAATAGTATTGGTAAACAATGTGTCATTTCTCATTGTTTAAATTCTAAAGTTGCTCAAAAATTAAAAACTTTAATTAAAGAAAAATTGCCTTCGATAAAAATTAGAATGATTCCTATGAAAGGATTATGTTCATATTACGCCTTGGAAAAAGGTATTATTGTTGGCTATGAAAATTAAGATAGATTAATGCTATCTTTTTTTATGGAAAAAAAGTAAGGAAAATAATATAATTTTGGTTGTGAGGTGATTTTTAATGCATACCTTTTACAACATTATGTTTTTATTAGCTTCTATTGGACTTTTTATTTTATCAACCCACATTATTTCTGAAGGATTGGAAAGTCTAACTAATAAAAAGGTTAAATCTATGTTTAATAAAATATCTAACCGTAAACTTCCTAATGTTGGAATTGGAGTTGCCACTACAGCGATTGTTCAAAGTTCTGCGGCTACCACGGTAATGACTATTGGACTTGTTAATGGTTCTATTATTACATTATTACAAGCCACTTATATTATTATGGGTGCTAATATAGGAACAACAATAACCGCTCAAATTGCAGCACTTCAAAGTTATAGTTTTACGGATATCTTCTTGGTATTTACCTTCATTGGAGTATTAATGTATGTTTTGTCTAAAAATGATTTTACAAAAAAAATAGGTTATACTTTAGTAGGACTTGGACTTATATTCTTTAGTATTAAATGTATGACTTTATCTATTTCTTCTTTAAAAGATAGCCAAGTTTTTGTTGATGTTTTAACTTCAATAAAAAATCCTATTTTATTACTTCTTGTTGGAATAATAATAACGGCAATTATTCAAAGTTCTACAGTTATGACGGGTATTTTAATTGCTATTGTTGCTAATGGATTAACTATTGGAAATGGTGGAAACTCTATTTTGTATATCATTTTAGGAACTAATATAGGAACTTGTATCAGTGCTATTTTAGCTTCTATAGGAGCTACTTCTAATGGTAAAAGAACAGCATTGATACATTTAATGTTTAATGTGATGGGAAGTGTTGTTTTCTTTATTTTCTTAATTATTTATCAAGATTTTATGGTTGATGTTTTGGCTAGATTGTTTAAAAGTCAAACTACTCAAATAGCGATGTTTCATACTTTCTTTAATATTGTTACTACCCTTCTTTTATTGCCTTTTGCTTCTTATTTGGTGAAATTGGCAACAACTATTGTTAAAGATAAAAAAGAGCCAAAAACTTCTTTGAAATATCTTGATGAACGTTTGTTAAAAACACCTTCTGTAGCGGTTTCCTTAACGATTAAAGAAATATGTTATTTATATAATGAAGCTAAAAAAAGTTTGATTTTAACTTGTGAAGATTTACTTGGTAAGAAAACGGATAATTTTAAAAAGATAGAAGCAATTAAAATGGAAATTAGCAACTCTAATATTTTGTTAACTGATTTTTTGATAAAGTTGTCAAACTCTAAATTATCGGAAAAAGAATTAGTAAAAGTATCAAGTTTACATCACGTTATTTCAGATATTGATAGGATTAGTGATTTGTCGGTTGGAATTGGAAGATGTAATGAAGGAATTGAAAAAGATAACATTCAATTTTCTGTTGATGCTTACCAAGATATAAAAGTGATGTTTGATAAATTATGGCTTTTAGCGGATAGTGCTTTAAATACTTTTTATAAACAAGATAAAAAAAGTTTAGAAAAAACAGAAGTTATTGAAAATGAATTAGATGATTTAAGAAAAAAATCAGTTGATAATCATATAAGAAGATTATCTACTAATGAATGCAGTTTGCTAAGTGGTGGAGTTTATGAAAGAGTTGTTAATGATATTGAAAGAGTAGGAGATCATATGACTTTCATTGCTCGAAGCATTATTGAAGTTGCTCATATTAATTAATTAGTGTATACTTATTGTTGAATGAAAAGAGGTTATTTTATGGATAAATATAATGAATTAGCGGATTTAATTTTCCCTAATGTTAAGGAAACTTTAGAAGATTTAGAAAAAAGATATCCCCCTAGAAATTTAGATAAAAATCAAAGAGTTACAAGGTTTGCACCTTCTCCAACAGGTTTTTTACATACGGGGTCTTTATTCTCTACTTTAGTTGATTATATTGCTGCTAAGCAAAGTAATGGTATTTTTTATATTAGACTTGAAGATACTGACCAAAAAAGAGAAATTGAAGGCTCTGGAAAAGAGTTAATTGAGCAATTAAAAGTTTTTGGTCTTGTTAGTGATGAAGGATATTTTGGAGATTATCAAAAAGGTGAGTATGGTCCTTATATCCAATCTGCAAGGAAATCTATTTATGATGTTGTTTTAAAAGAAATGATTAGAAGAAATAAGGCATATCCTTGTTTTTGTACCGAAGAAGAACTTAATGAACTTAGAAAGGTTCAAGAAGTTAACAAAGTAAGACCGGGTTACTATGGAATATACGCAAAATATCATCATTTAAGCCCAGAAGAAGCTATTAAAATGATTAAAGAAGGAAAACCTTATGTTATTAGATTTAAGTCTGAAGGAAACGAAAAAAACAAATATAAAGCTTATGATGAAGTAAAAGGTCAAGTAGATATTACTGAAAATGACCAAGATATCGTTATTTGTAAAAGTGATGGTTTACCAACATACCATTTTGCTCATTTAGTTGATGACCACTTTATGAGAACAACTCACGTTATAAGGGGAGAAGAATGGTTACCAAGTTTACCTATTCACTTGCAACTTTTCCAAACTTTAGGTTGGGAAGCTCCTGCATATTGTCATTTACCTGTTATTATGAAAATAGATGAAAATGGAACGAGAAGAAAACTTTCTAAAAGAAAAGACAAGGAAGCTGCTACAGCATCATTTATTGAAGAAGGTTATCCAACTGAAGGATTTTTGGAATATTTGATGACTATTGTTAACTCTAACTTTGAAGAATGGAGAGAAGAAAACAAGAACGCTTCAATTATTGATTTTCCATTTAGATTTGACAAAATGAGTTTAGACGGTGCTTTATTTGATATGGGCAAAGTAAGTTTTATTTGCAAAGAAGTTTTAAGTCGAATGAGTGCTAAAGAAATAAGTGAAAAAGCTTACCAATGGTCAAAAAAATACGATCAAGAATTACAAGGTTTAATTGAAAGAGATTTTGATTATTTTATGTCTATTATGAACATTGAAAGAGAAAAAGAAAATCCTCGTAAAGATTATGAAAAATATGGTGATATAAAAGAAACTATTAAGTTCTTCTATGATGACTATTATAATGAGATGTTAAAAGATGAATTGCCTTGGAATAGTAATATTGCTTCAGAAGACATTAAAAAAGTTTTAACAACTTTTATTGCTAAAAACAATATGGATTTAGATGAAGAAAATTGGTTTGCTAATTTAAAAGTTATCGCTAGTGAATGTGGTTTTGCTGCTAATGTAAAAGAATATAAGAAAAACAAAGAAGCCTTTAAAGGTCATATTGGAGATGTAGCAGAAATCATAAGAATTGCGATTACTACTAGAAAACAAACACCTAATCTTTATTTTATTTTGAAAATTTTAGGTGTAAAAGGTTATACTGAAAGAATAAATAAAGTAATTGATAGGTTATAATAAAAGAGTATTCTAGTAATAGGATACTTTTTTTAAAAGGGAGGATTATTTATGAGCAAAACTTTAATATTAATAATAGGTATTTTAATAACTTTTGTTTTTACTACTTTAGGAAGTTTGTGTGTTTATTTTTTGAAAGGAAAACTTAATCCTAAATTTAATTCTTCACTTTTAGGTTTTGCTGCAGGAATAATGATATCGGCTGGTATTTTTGGATTAATATTGCCTGCTATTGAAGCAAGTTCTTCTTGGAAAAAATGGAGTTTTGTTCCTGTTACGCTAGGAGTACTACTAGGAGCTTTACTTCTTGTTGTAGTTGATAAAACTGTTCCTCATATTCACGAAAATCAAGAAATGGAAGAAGGACCTAAAAATTCATTAACAAAAGCTCAAAAACTTTTTTTAGCCGTTACCATTCATAATATTCCTGAAGGGCTAGCAGTAGGAATTGCTTTTTCTAGTGCTATTCAAACGGGAACAATGGCAGCTTATTTGTCGGCTTTAAGTTTATCTATTGGAATTGCTATTCAAAATTTTCCTGAAGGTCTTGCTATTTCATTACCTTTGGAAGAAGAAACAAAAAGTAAGAACAAAGCTTTTGTTTTAGGAACCCTAAGTGGAATTGTCGAACCAATATTTGCACTTGTTGGTTTACTAACAGTTAATATTTTTGATTCAATAATGCCAATTATGCTATCTTTTGCAGCGGGGGCAATGATTTTTGTAACTGTAGAAGATTTAATACCTGATGCTAAATTATCATCGGATTCACATTTTGGTAGTTGGGGCTTTATAATAGGATTTATTGTTATGATGATTTTGGAGATTACATTAGGATAAAAAAATAATTTAGAAAAAAAGTCTTTCTACATTAGTGTTTAAGTTGCTAAGAAATATTATAGTTCTTTAAATTCTGTGGTGGTGTATTCTCATATTACATTATCCTAGATTTTATAGTTTCAATTATGATAAAGTGCATAATTATTCTGTTAGTTTCAAAAGAGATTATCACATAAAAAAGTTTTTTTATTAAAACATTATAAAAACACAATTATAGCGGATATTAATAAGAGAATAAATATTTCTGAAAGAAGACGATTTTTATTTTTTTCGTAATATTTTAATATGGTATTTCTATATTTTAAGTTGTTGACGTTTTTACCTATTAGTATTTCACTTGTTTCTTTATAATTTTCTATATCATACTTATAGATACTTCTATAGTTTTTTTTATCATAACCTGAATATTTTTGTTCAGGATTAATGTTTTTATAAAGTTTATCCAGTTTTGAAGAAACTAATGTATCCCCGATAAGAAAGGCTAAAATAATAGCAACTAAAGGATAAACTACATAGCCTTTAATGTATATTTGCTTTATTGCAGGAACAAATAACAATAATGTTGCGAAAGTTATAGAAGGTAAAAAGCCTACCGCTAATCCAGAGGTGGTGTACACGGAGTTTTTCTTTTGAATTATTTTGTCATATCTAGGTGGAGCGTTTAGTATTTTTTCTTTTATTAATTCAAAAATATCATTGATTTTGTTGTCATTGCTAGCAAGCGAAACATCAATATCCATTTTATTTTCACGAATTGTCATATTAATATGTTGATGATAATATTCACTGATTTTTCCTTCTTTTTGGACACTGTAATAAATAGAATAATGAACATATATGTACTTAATCTCAGATAGTCTATTATTAAAGACAAAAATAAAATCATTGTAATTGTCAAAATTAATAGTGGTACTATCAGTAAAGTTTACTTCAAAAGTCAATTTACTCCCATTGTCTTTGAAAGTCCAAATTTGTTGCTTATAGTCAAGAAAATTATTTCTTTCTTCTTCACTATCATTTATTCTTTTAAATTGAACTAATTTTTCTTGCATTTTTGTAAATATTTCAAATAAATCATTATAAGAAATAATCTTATTTGCCGTTTTTATGGTATCATTATACATATTTTCTCCTCCAATTATATCTGAAAATTCTTGTTATTTTTAACTAATTATATAATTTACAAAATAATTAAGCAATAATTTACATAATTTTCATTCTATGTGTAACATTTTCACTGAAAAAGTTAGACATAAAAATAAAAGTATGTTATGATATGTGTAACATTTAAAAAATAAAAAGTTACACATAAGTGGAGAGGAGAGTTTAAAGATGCATCAATTATTAAAAGAAAAGCAAGAAATTGAATATAGATTATCCAATTTAATGTATGGTAGTGTTCAAATTAGAGAAGAATCAGATAAGAAATATATTTATGTATATTATAGAGAATCAGGAATTCTTAAAAGTCGATATGCTGGCATTTACTCAGATGAGTTATATAACTTGATACTTACTAACAATAAGGTTGCTAAAGAATATAAAAAGAGATTAAAACAGATAAATAAGGAATTAGATAAGTTTGAACATACGGATGAAGAATTTAATGAAGATGTCGAATTGTCAATTGCTATAGCAAAAAGAAACTTAGTAGATTGTATTTATAAACAATCCGTTCTTGAAGGGATAGCAACAACTTATTCTGATACAGAAACTTTAGTTAATGAAGGAATCGCACATAATATGAATGTGGATGATGTAACAAAAATATTAAATCTTAAGCATTCTTGGAACTTTATACTTGATAGAGATGTTTTGTCATATGTAACTAACTTTGCTGTGCTATGTGAAATTAATAGATTGGTTGAAGAAGGAATATCAACTCTAGCAGGAACAATTAGAAAATTACCAGTGTCGATTGGTGGTTCTACATATATGCCTCCAATTCCTCTTGAATATCAAGTTAAAGAAGAATTTGCAGAAATATTAAATCGTGAAGTTTCTATAGATACTGGAATTGAATTGATTTTATATGTAATGAAAAAACAATTATTTATCGATGGAAATAAAAGAACTGCAATATTAGTGGCTAATCATTATTTGATTAGAAATGGATTGGGAATTATAGTTGTACCAGCAGATAAGGTTAAAGAATATAAGAAACATCTTTTGAATTATTATGAAGATAAAGATCTTGATTCTATAAAGGAATTTTTGAAAAAATATTGTTGGATAAGCATTAAATGATGTTAAGTAATTTTATAATTATGATAAATCAAAA
>CAYTZW010000032.1:8671-11521 GCA_964442785.1 uncultured Erysipelotrichaceae bacterium | reverse complement strand
AAGCATTTGATAATTTAAAAAATGAATTAGACTTAAAACGAATGAGAATACATTCGGATGAAGCGTGGAATGGAAAAATGTTTATATCATTTATCGCATTAATCATAAAGAGCTATATAGAAAATAATAAAATAAATGTTGAGGAAGTAAAGAATTTACCAATCAAAAAGATAATAAAAGAACTAGAAAAAATAAAATTAGTAACATATTATGATGAATACCAATTATTAAATCCTCTTACAGCAAAACAAAAACAAATTTTAAAAGCATTAAATATTCCATATGAAAATATGTTTAAAGCAGGCCAGAAATGACCTGCTTTTGTATATTATAATTTTAATGGGGAATTTAGGTTTAATATTGGTGCTATTTTTGTATACTATATTTTTTACGGGAGTTTAGGTTGAAAGTAATAACGAAAATCATATAGAAAAGTCAATGGAAATTTAATGCAATTATATTGAAAAGTCAATGAAAATATAATGCAATTATATTGAAAAGTCAATGAAAATATAATGCAATTATATTAAAAAGTCAATGAAAATATAATGCAATTATATTGAAAAGTCAATGAAAATATAATGCAATTATATTGAAAAGTCAATGAAAATATAATATAATTATATTGAAAAGTCAAAAGGGGTGATTTAATGCTTTATAGAAAAATTGAGAAAAAGATTAAAGAACATTTAAAAACTAATCCTGATAAAATCTTAGTCATTAATGGGGCTAGACAAATAGGTAAATCCTTTATCATAAGACACGTAGGGAATGAATTATTTGAAAATTATATTGAAATAGATTTATTGGAAGATGTTTTAGGAAAAAAATTTTTTAAAAATGTATCAACTATAAAAGATTTTTATTTACAAGTTAGTATGATTGCTGGAGAGAAAATGAAAGAAAAAGAAAACACATTAATTTTTCTTGATGAAATACAAGTATATCCACAATTACTGACATTATTAAAATTTCTAAATAAAGATAATCGATATACATATATTGTTAGTGGTTCATTACTTGGTATAACGCTAGCAGATACTTTATCAATTCCAATGGGAAGCATTTCAATATTACAAATGTATCAACTTGATTTTGAAGAGTTTTTATATGCAAATGGCTTTAATGAATTTGTAATTAGTAATATGAAAGAAAAATATTTAAATAATGAATCTTTAGATGAGACAACTCATAATGTTATAATTGATTTATTTAAAAAATATTTATTAGTTGGTGGACTACCAGAAGTAGTTAATACTTATTTAAAAGAATATAATATTGTAAAAGTAAGAGAACTTCAAACAGAAATTCATAATTTTTACGCGGCAGATGCATCAAAATATGATGAAAAAAACAGATTAAAAATTAGACGTATTTATGATATGATACCATCAATACTTGAAAATAAAAAGAAAAGAGTAGTAATTAAAGATATTGAAAACATTAAAGGTAAAACATATTCTAATTATAAAGATGAATTTGATTATTTAATTAATTCTGGAATTGCTTTAGAAGTTAAAGCTATTTCTACTCCCGTTTTTCCATTAATAGAGTCATCTGGGAAAAATCTTATTAAACTATATTTAAATGATGTTGGTATATTAACAAATATATTATATAAAACAAATGTAAATGCTATATTAAATAATGAAAAAAGCATTAATATAGGTTCATTATATGAAAGTGTTGTTGCTAGTGAATTAAAAATTCATAATAATAATCTATATTATTATGATAATAAAAATAATGGAGAAGTAGATTTTTTGATAGATGATTATGATACTTTATCTGTTGTTCCGATAGAGGTTAAATCTGGTAAAGATTATATGATTCATAGTGCCCTTAATAAATTTGTTACAAATGAAAGTTATAATGTAAAGAAAGCATATGTTTTATCAAATAATAGAGAAGTTAAAATAAAGAATAAAATTATTTATATGCCAATTTATTATATTATGTTTTTTTAAAATGTATTTTAGAAATTTTCTCATTTCTTTTCTTGACAAGAATTTTAGTAAATGATATAATTTCATTTGAATTATAATGAGGTGGAAGGATCATGAAATTATTAATTGTTGAATCACCAGCAAAATGTAAAACAATTGCCAATTATTTAGGGGAAGAATATAAAGTTGATTCAAGTATAGGTCACATTAGAGATTTAAAAATAAAAGGTAAAGGTGGCTTTGGTGTTGATATTGAAAACAACTTTAAACCAGAATATTCTATTTTACAAGAAAAAATGGAAGTAGTAAGAAACTTAAAAAAAGATGCTAGTATTGCTGAACACATATATCTTGCGACCGACCCTGACCGTGAGGGTGAGGCTATCAGTTGGCATTTAAGTGAAGTCTTAGGTGAACCTGAATCAAAAGTTTCTAGAGTAGTTTTTAATGAAATAACTAAATCTGCTGTAACAAAAGCTATTAAGAATGACCGTGGTATTAATATGGATTTAGTTCACTCTCAAGAATCTCGTCGTATTTTAGACCGTATTATTGGTTTTAGATTATCAGGACTTTTACAACAAAAAATAGGATCAAAATCAGCAGGCCGTGTTCAGTCCGTTGCTTTAAAACTTATTGTTGACCGTGAAAAAGAAATTGAAGCTTTTGATAAACAAGAATACTGGGATTTATATGCTAACTTTAAGAAAAAAGTAGACAATAATGAATATTTATTAAAAGCAAAATTTATTGGAACTAAAGAAGAAAAAATAGATCTAAAAAATGAAGAAGAAGTAAATAAAATAATGGAAAATATTAGTGGATGTGACTATGTAGTTGATGAAATTAACAAAAAATCACGTTCTCGTGCATCAAAACCTCCATTTATAACTTCAACGCTTCA
>CAYTZW010000032.1:0-8661 GCA_964442785.1 uncultured Erysipelotrichaceae bacterium | reverse complement strand
CTGGTGTCAAATATAATTATAATGCGAAAAGAGTAATGAGTATTGCACAAAAACTATATGAAGGTGTTGAACTTGGAACAGAACGTGTCGGTTTAATTACTTATATGCGTACTGACTCCATTCGTTTGTCAGATGAATTTATTACAAGTGCGAAATCATATATTACAGAAAAATATGGGGAAAAGTATTTTAAAGGAATGAAAAAAAATGGTCAAAAAACAAAGAATGTTCAAGATGCTCATGAAGCAATTAGACCAACAAATATTAGTAGAACCCCTGAAAGTGTAAAGAAATATCTTGCTTCTGATGAATTTAAAATTTATTCCTTAATATATAATCGTGCATTAGCCTCACTTATGAGTGACGCTATTATTGAAGGAACAACGATAGATATCATAAATAATAATTATTTATTTAATTTAAATGGTGAAAAAGTATTATTTAATGGCTTTTTAGCAGTTTATGAAGAATCAAGTTTAGATGAAGAAGAAAAAATTGAAGGATTACCTGAATTTTTTGAAAATGAAGTATTAGAGTTAGTAGAATTAAATAAAGAACAAAAATTTACGGCTCCTCCATATCGCTATACTGAAGCAAGACTAATTCGAAAAATGGA
The DNA here is from genome assembly GCA_964442785.1 of uncultured Erysipelotrichaceae bacterium. GTDB lineage: Bacteria > Bacillota_I > Bacilli_A > RFN20 > DUOF01 > SIG223. The sequence continues at coordinate 8,045 of CAYTZW010000032.1, read as the reverse complement.
TGAACTTGGAATTGGAAGACCATCAACATATGCTCTTACAATGGAAACACTAAGAGCTAGAGGTTATGTTACAATGGAAAAAAGGACTTTTGTTCCAACTCCACAAGGACGTCTTACCACTGAACAATTAGAACAATTTTTCTCAGAAATTATAAATGTTAAATATACTGCTGATATGGAAAATAATCTAGATGAAATTGCGGCAGGAAAAGCAGTATGGTATGAAGAACTAAAGAAGTTCTATGATATGTTCGCACCATTAATTGAAAACGCTCGTGATAATATGGTTAAGATTTATCCTAAAATGACCGATGAATTTTGTCCGGTTTGTGGATTACCGCTTCTTATTAGACGTGGTCCATATGGTGAGTTTACCGCATGTTCGGGTTATCCACATTGTAAATTTATTAAGAAAAAAGAAAAGGCTGAGCCTGTTTCAACTGGTGTTGTTTGCCCAGTCTGTGGTGAAGGCGAGATCGTAGAACGTGTTAGTGCAAGAGGACGATCAAAAGGAACTAAATTTTATGCTTGTAGTTGCTATCCAAAATGTAAGGCTACATACTCAGGAATTCCTTTAAAAGAACGTTGTGAAGTATGTAATGCACCGATGATTGATGATAACGGAACCATAAGATGTGGTAATGAACATTGTAAAACTAATGAGGCGTTACACAAAGTTAAGACGAAAAAAGTAGTAGAAAAATAAAAAAAATAAAAATATGTCGAAAAAAGAAGAGAAAATACTTGATTTTTCTCTTTTTTTATGTTATAATATTCCTGTAACGTTGTGTTACACATATCCCCTACAAATTGTGGTTTATCCACAATCCCTTCCTATCAGGTGGTATCCCCCCACCTGATTTTGTTTTGCAAATTTTTTTAACTCTAGTTTTTCTTCTCAAATGTATATCTGGAAAAACAAGCTGAAAAAGTGCTTTTTTTATAACAAACATAATTGTAAATAATATAGCTTCATTTTTTATAATAAGTGTGAAAAAATGTAAAAAATGAAAACATTTATCTATGAAAAAATGTAAATTTATTTGACAAAATTGCATCAACGCGTTATAATTTAGCTGGAGGGTAATTATGTAACGTAAAATTTATAAGAATTTGTTAGAATGGAAAAATAGTAAGTCTAGAAAGCCTTTAATATTACAAGGTGCACGACAAGTCGGTAAAACTTATATTGTTAATTATTTTGCTGGAAAAGAATATACGAATTATATATATTGTAATTTTGAAAAAGAAAAAGGTTTAGAGGATTTTTTGAAGATTTAGATCCTATAAATATTAATCGTAAATTAGAAAGTTTTAAAAGAAAAGAAATTTTACCAGGAAATACTTTACTGAAGATACCAATGAATATCATATTATTGCATTAGGTTCATTACTTGGAGTTAGCGTTAATCGTGGTATTTGTTCATTTCCAGTTGGAAAAGTACAGTTTTTAACAATGTATCCAATGGATTTTGAAGAATATTTACTTGCTAAAAATGAAAAATATTTAATAGAACAAATTAAAGAAAGTTATAATGAAGATACCCCATTAGCTATCTCTTTTCATGAAAGAGCTATAGAATATTACAAAGAATATTTGTATGTTGGTGGAATGCCAGAGGTGGTTGAAAATTATATCAAAAATCATAATATTGAAATGGTAAGAATATCACGACATGATATTTTAGATGCCTATCAAAATGATATGGGAAAATATAATAAGCAATCGGAAATTCATAAAACAAAGATAGTTTATAAAAATATAAGTACTCAACTTTCAAAAGAAAATAAAAAGTTTCAATATAAATATATTAAATCTGGTGGGAGAGCTTCTGAATTTGAAAATTCAATTGAATGGGTATGTTTATCAGGAATAGCAAGTCAATTGTATCGTTTAGAACAAATAGCATTACCACTTAATGCATATAGATCATTGACAGATTTTAAATTTTATATGAATGATGTTGGACTTTGTTTAGCTAGTCAAGATATATATTTCGATGATATTATTCGCGATAATGTTTTGCTTCAAAATTTTAAAGGTGGTTTAACTGAAAATTATGTTTTTAACCAATTATTATCAAACGGATTTGATTTATATTATTGGACAAGTGGAAATCAAGCAGAAGTTGATTTTATTTTACGAATAGCAGAAGATATTATTCCTATTGAAGTAAAAGCCGCTAATAATACGCGTTCAAGAAGTTTATCTATATATGAAAATAAATATTCACCAAAATATTCGATACGAATATCGTTAAAAAATTTTGGTTTTGAAAATGGAATAAAATCAATTCCTTTATATGCAATATTTTGTATAGTTAAATAATTTTAAACATTGCATGAATATAATTGTTGTTATTTAAAATAGTTTCATAAGCTTGGAGTGATATAAATCGCTCTTTTTATTCTTTGATATGGAGAATGTTTATATTTAAGGTATTATAAAGGTTTGTATATTTATATTTCAAATTCTTGAAAAAATATCAATAATATAGTATAATACTTAAAGAAAGTGAGGAATCTTTATGGGATTATTTGATTTTCTTAAGAAAAAGCCAAAAGATGATAAATCTAAAAAATATAATATAGGAATGAAAAAAACTAGAAAAGGATTGCTTGGTAAATTAAAAGCTGTCCTTTCTGGATATAATGAAATAACTGAAGATTTATTTGACGATTTAACTGATGCCTTTATTATGGCTGATATTGGTGTAGAAACAACACTTGATTTTATTGATGCCTTAAAAGAAGATGAAAGAGTAAAAAATATTACCTCTGCAGTTGAACTCCAACCTATTATTGTTGATAAGATGTTTGAACTGTATTTAAAAAATGAACTTGTTAATAATAATTTAAATATTAATCCAAATGGGTTATCAGTATTTTTATTTGTTGGTGTAAATGGTGTTGGTAAAACAACTTCAATTGCTAAAATTGCATATCGTCTAAAAAAAGAAGGTAAAAAAGTTTTACTTGCGGCTGGTGACACTTTTAGAGCAGGTGCAATTGATCAATTACAAGTTTGGGCGGAAAGAATTGGGGTTGATATTGTAACAAAGGTGAGTGGCTCTGATCCTTCAAGTGTAATATATGATGCCATTATGAAGGCAAAAACTGAAAAATATGATGTTTTACTATGTGATACAGCTGGTAGACTTCAAAATAAAGTAAATCTGATGAAAGAATTGGAAAAAATGAATAAGGTAATTTCTCGTGAAGTAGAAAACGGACCACAAGAAACGTTACTTGTTATTGATGCCACAACTGGTCAAAATGGTTTGTCACAAGCAGAAGCGTTTATGGAAGTCACAAACATCACTGGTGTTATTCTTACTAAACTTGATGGAACAAGTAAAGGTGGCATTGTTCTTGCAATTAGAGATAAATATAATATTCCTATTAAAATGGTAGGATTAGGTGAAAAAATGGAAGATCTTGAATATTTTGATTTGGAAGATTATATAGGCGGCTTATTTATTGCAACTGATGAGGATGAGGCAAATGAATGAGCTTGAAAAAAAAGATTATTATAATACCTTATATGGATATTATAGAAACCTTCTAACAAATAAGCAACAAAGTATTTTTGAAAGTTATTATGAACAAGATTATAGTTTAAGTGAAATTGCTTTAAACTTGAATATTAGTCGTAATGCCGTATGGGATACTTTAAAAAAAGTAATAGATAAGTTAGAAGAATATGAAACTAAGTTGCATTTATATCAATATGATATAAACTTAGAAGAAAAATTAAATAAATTAAAAAAATACACTAATGAAGATGGTTTAAAAATCATTGAAGAAATTAGAGAAATGGAGTAGAATATGCCATTTGAAAGTTTATCTGATCGTATTCAAATGTCGCTTAGACGTTTGACTGGTCGTGGCAAAATAAATGAAAAAGACATTGACGAAGCAATGCGTGAGATTAGAGTATCTTTACTTGAAGCTGACGTTAACTATAAAATAGTTAAACAATTTATTGCGGATATAAAAGAAAAAGCTTTAGGAGAAAGAGTAATGAAATCTCTTACTCCAGGTGATCAAGTTGTTAAAATTGTGTATGAAGAACTTGTTCAATTAATGGGAGAAGAAGCTGCTCCTATTAATCTTAAAAAATCTGGTACTAGCGTTATTTTAATGGCCGGTCTACAAGGTAGTGGTAAAACAACTCATGCAGGTAAACTAGCATTATATTTAAGAAAAAATAACAATTTAAAGCCATTACTTGTTGCTGCTGATATATATCGTCCTGCCGCAATCAATCAACTTGTTCAACTTGGTAAACAACTTAATATTGAAGTATTTCAAATGGGGATTTTAACTAGACCTCAAGTAATTGTTCAAAAAGCGCTTGAATATGCAAGACTTAATAATTATAATTTAGTTATTATAGATACAGCTGGTCGTTTACAAATTGATGATACTTTAATGCAAGAATTAGTCGATATTAAAGAAATAGCTCATCCTGATGAAATATTGCTTACGATTGATTCAATGACAGGTCAAGATGCTGTTAATGTGGCTTCAACGTTCCATGAAAAATTAGATGTTACAGGTTGCTTACTTACTAAACTTGATAGTGACACAAGAGGCGGTGCTGCTCTTTCTATTAGATATATGACCCAAATTCCAATTAAGTTTGTAGGTATGGGTGAAAAACTTGATCAAATTGAAGTGTTTCATCCTGACCGTATGGCCAAAAGAATTCTTGGAATGGGCGATGTGTTATCATTTATTGAAAAGGCAACAGCTAATATTGATGAGGATGACGCTCTAAAACTTGCTGAAAGAATTCAAAAAGGCTTATTTAATTATAATGACTTTTTAGATCAAATTAATACTATAAAAAAGATGGGGTCTTTAAAAGGTTTACTTGGATTAATCCCCGGACTTGGTTCAAAAATTCGTAATTTAAATATTGATGATAAACAATTTGTTTTTATTGAAGCAATTATTGGTTCAATGACTAAAGAAGAAAGAAAAAATCCTGATTTAATTAATAAGAGTCATTCTCGTAAATCAAGAATTGCTAATGGTTCTGGTAGAAGTTATCAAGAGATAAATAATTTAACTAAACGTTTTGATGAAATGAAAAAGCAAATGGAAAGTATGTCAAAAATGGATGAAGAACAAATGGAAAAAATGTCGAAAGGACAAGCTCCAATGCCAATGCCTAAAATGAAAGCAAAAAAAGGAAAAGGAAAAAATAAAGGAGGCTTCCGTATCTAGGAGGCTTCCTTTTCTTATTGTAAATGAGTTTGATTTTTTTAATATTTGTAGTATAATTATATTAATGAAAATTATACTTTTTTTAAAAGACGTAGAGCTTGTTTAACTGCATCTTTAAGTTCAGTCGTTTCATCAATTTGTAGTTTTTTAGTAACTGATTTAATTTCTGTATTACTATATCCTAATGATTTAAGGGCGATTCCCACATTTTCAAGTTTTTCACTTGTTGCTTTTTGAGTAGTATCTGCTTGAAAATTAACTTTCCCTTTTAAATCTAAAATAATTTGTTGACTTAATTTATTACCAATGCCTGGGAAACTACTAAAGTATTTTGCGTTACTATCATCTAAAGCTTGGACAATTTCACTAATCGTACTAGAAGCAAGAATAGCAAGAGCTCCTTTTGGACCTAAACCTTTGACACTTATGAGGCTTAAAAACATTTGTTTTTCATCAAAACTTGCAAAGCCATATAGGTCAATAGCATCTTCTCTAACATTTTGATATACATAGATGATTGTTTCAATTTGTTCGCTTTTATTTGTTTCAAATTGATATGGATTAGGGACTTTAATTAAATAACCAACACCATAGCACTCGATGGTAATATGGGTTGCGAAAACTTCAGTGATTTTACCTTTAAAATAACTATACATAATACACCTCTTTGGTGTATTATAACATAAAATTAGAATAATTGCAAAGAAAGGGTGACTTTTTTGGAAAATATAATGGATAAAAAACAAATAGATGGTGATGAAATTGAAGTCACCTTGCGACCTAAGTATTTAAATGAATATATTGGTCAAGATGAAATAAAAGAAATGATGAAAGTTTTTATTTCAACCGCGAAAACAAGAAATGAAAGTTTAGATCATGTTTTACTTTATGGTCCACCAGGACTTGGGAAAACGACACTTGCTAATATTATCGCCAATGAAATGAAAACTAATTTAAAAGTAACAACAGGACCAGCTCTTTCTAGACCTGGTGATCTTGCCGCAATTTTATCATCACTTGAACCTGGTGATATTCTATTTATTGATGAAATTCATCGAATACCTAAAGTAATAGAAGAAATCCTTTATTCCGCAATGGAAGATTATGCTATTGATATTGTGATGGGCAAAGATACTAATGCCATGACTTTACGAATAGATTTACCTCCCTTTACTTTAGTAGGTGCGACAACAAGGTTTGGTGATTTAACGGCCCCAATGCGTGATCGTTTTGGTATCATTCAACAATTGAAATATTATAGTGCTGATGAACTTGCCACAATTATTAAAAGAACATCTTCAATTTTCAATTTTTCAATTGATGATGATGCAGTTATTGAACTTGCAAAAAGATCAAGAGGGACTCCACGAATTGCTAATCGATTGTTTAGAAGAATTAGAGATTTTGCACAATATGATAATTTAAATCATATCACCAAAGCTGTAACTGATTATGCACTTAATAAAATGAATATAGATAAAGCAGGATTAGATATTACAGATCGCAAGTATCTACAATGTTTAGTTGAAAGATTTAATGGTGGCCCTGCAGGTATTGAAGCTTTAGCATCAACTATATCAGAAGAAACAGTAACTTTAGAAGATGTTAATGAACCATATTTACTTCAAGAAGGTTATATTATAAGAAGTCATCGCGGACGTGTTGCGACTGATAAAACATATGAACATTTAGGAATTAAAAGAGGTGGATTATTTTGAAACTAGAAGAATTTAATTACCATTTACCAGAAGAGTTAATTGCCCAAACTCCTCTTGAAAAAAGAAGCGATTCAAGATTATTAGTATTAGATAAGACAACAAATGAAGTAACGCATCATCATTTTTATGATATTGTTGATATGTTAAGTGATACTGATGTTTTAGTCTTAAATGACACGAAGGTATTACCATCTAGAATATATGGCGAAAAAGAAGAAACAAAAGCTTGGATAGAGGTTTTATTATTAAAAGAAGTTGAACCAAATGTTTGGGAAACTTTAACAAGACCTGCTAAAAGAGTTAAACTTGGTACAGTTATTTCTTTTAATAATGGAAAATTAAAAGCTAAATGCATTAAAGTTGGAGAAAATGGGGAAAGAACATTTGAAATGATCTATGATGGTATCTTCATTGAAATATTAGAAGAAATAGGAATGATGCCACTTCCTCCTTATATTCATGAAAAATTAGATGATGGTACACGTTATCAAACAGTATATGCGAAAGAATATGGTAGTGCTGCAGCACCAACAGCTGGGCTTCATTTCACTAAAGAATTATTACAAAAATTAAAGGAAAAAGGGGTAACTATTTGTTATATTACCCTTCATGTTGGTCTTGGTACTTTTAGACCTGTTAGTGTTGAAACAATAGAAGAACATCATATGCATAGTGAAACGTATCATATGGATCAAGAAACTGCTGATATTTTAAATGAAGCCAAACTTAAGTCAAAAAGAATTATTAGTGTAGGCACAACCTCAACAAGAACACTGGAAAGTATTTATAATAAATATGGCAAATTTGTAAAATGTGCTGAAGATACAAATATTTTTATATATCCACCATATAAGTTTAAAGCGATAGATGCTTTAATAACAAATTTTCATTTACCTAAATCAACTTTGTTAATGCTTGTTAGTGCTCTTGCTGGAAAAGAAAATATAATGAATGCTTACGAAATAGCAGTAAAAGAAAAATATCGCTTTTTCTCATTTGGCGATGCAATGTTTATTAAATAAGGGGGATTTATGAAAGAATTTAAAAATATAAGAATAGTAGATAATTTTTATCAAACATCATCTTTTTTTC
>CAYTZW010000031.1:0-11583 GCA_964442785.1 uncultured Erysipelotrichaceae bacterium | reverse complement strand
GGTTCTTGTATTTGTTAGAAAGAAAAGATAAAGTTAGTTTAAGCTTTATCTTTTTAAATACTAGAAAAAAGATACTTTAAAATAATTTGTAATGAAAATTTTATTTTTGTTAAATAATTCAATAAGATTAAGTAAGAAATTTTCAACAATAAAGTTTTAATAAAAGTGTCGCTAGTTTAAGTAAAAGTATCTAGTTAAATTATGTAAATCTGCAAATTAAAAACCATTATCCTTAGTTATTATATTATTTATCTCACTAAAAACTTTGTCTATTATCTTTCACTTTTTGATATCGAATATTTCATGAAAAAAACTCATTTCATTAAAGTATATTTCAGTTTAAGAAATGAGGCTATTTCAATCTCTATGTGTATGCCTGTCAAAAGTCTTTTTTTTGATTATTTAATTTTGTAAAAGGCATTTTTAAATTTATTGACAAAGCCAAAATCTGGCTGTTTCAAATAAGCTTGATTTTTAACTTCATCAATATAATCAGTTCTTGAACTAGGGCAATTATATGTCGAACCTGGTGCACTATTATATAATTTTATAGCACAAAACAATGTTTCCTGCAAAATCTAACAAAGCATAATTATGTGTCACAAATTTAGAATGTTTTTTGATTTGTGACACATAACAGGCAAATGTTAATTTGTTTGTTTTCCATAATTTATAATATCGTCTATATTATTAAGTCTTTTATTTAAATTAATGGTAATAAGTTTTTATTCAATATTCTTTTTCCCTGTAAATATATACACCAACATAAAACTAGAATATAATTTTTCAATTTTTCTTATGTTTCTTTTAAAACACACCTAATTTTTATTAGTCAAATAATTTTCAATTTCGTTTTAATAATTTAATTGATTCATCATAATATGTAATTGTTTAAAACAATTAATATATGCAAGTATTTCATCTCTTTCTAATTTTGTAACATTTGCTATATTAAATCACCACCTTTACATTACTAAAATCAATAAACTTTCTATAATTAGACATTGGTGGCTTCGTTGTTTGTTTTCTTTGATAGTTATTTTGAGTTAATCTTAATTTTATTCGCACATATTTTGCTTTTTCAGATAAAGATATAAATGTTATTCATTTTCTTTTAAACTATAATAGTTAGCAACTATTATATTTATAATCAAATTCTTAGTTGAATCATATTCATTTTTAAACACACAAGTCCATTCATTTTTACCATTTATCTTGCACTTGTTTTATAGATTAAAAATAATTATTGGAATTTCTCTTTTTTAATCATTACATAGATTAATTTTATTTTCATAACTTAATTTTTTTACTCATAATAAAAACCTCGCTCCTTTTTATGTCTAAGAAACGGGGCTATTTCATATCTATTGGTGGTTCCTTGGGGAATCGAACCCCAGACCCACTGATTAAGAGTCAGTTGCTCTGCCAGCTGAGCTAAGGAACCAAATTGCTATATTATGATAACTTATTTCTTTGATATTTTCAAGTTATTATAAAAAATATTTTACCTTAATTATAAAAAGCCCTTTTTCAAGGGCTCTTAAGTTTTATTTTTCCACTTCAATTAAGCCGTAGCCACCATTTTTTCTTTTGTAGACAACAGCTATTTCTTCAGTTTCATTATCTCTATAAATATAGAAGTCGTGTCCTAATAAAGTCATATTAGCGATAGCTTGGTCTATATCCATAAATTCAACGTGTAATGTTTTAGTTCTTACTAATTCATCTTTTTCTGAAGTTTCAATATTAGGAATGTTTTCTAATGCTAATGCCTTAGCAAAACTTTCTTTTCCTTTTCTTGTCATTTTTGTTTTAGCACGTCTAATTTGGTCTTCTAATTTTTCATATGCTTCATCAATACCACTATAAAGGTCTGTTGTTTCAACTTCTGCTCTTAAAGTAGCGTATTTACTAGTTATGGTTACTTCTAACTTTTGTCCTAATTTTAGATTATTTACAACTACTCTACAATCTACTTCCCCATTTGAAACAATGATATATTTATCTAAGTTAGATAATTTTTCATTTATCCTTGTTTCCATAGCTTTTGTAATACTTATGCCTCTACCGATTACTTGAATTTTCATCATTTATTCCTCCTTTTCAAGTCAAATATATAGTATCAAAAAAAAGGACTACTTTCAAGTTTAAATAGTCCTTTTCATTTTTTTATTTGTCATCGATGATACTATTTTATTTGCTTCTTTTTCAAATTCATTTAAGTCGATTAATTCTTGGTCGTCTAGTTTTTCTACATACTTATAGGCTTTTTTAAGTACCTTAATAAGTTTATACATCTTCTTATCATTTACATTTTTATAAAATCTTTTAAAATCATTAGTTAAATAAAAATGTTTAATTTCATCTTTAAAATTTAGATAAAATGGTTTGATAATAGGGAAAAATGTTTCATAAGTAGAATGTTTATAGTTATCATTTATAATAGTCAAATCTTCTTTTCGTAAGATAGATAAAACATCAAAAGATATTAAGTCATTAATTATTTCATTAAAAAGGTCAAATTCATCGAGTTCATTTTCTACTTTTGGACCATAGGTATCTTGGCTGGTTTCTCCAAAAAAAGACAAAAACCCCATTTGATAATTAAAATGTTTTTTTCCTGTTTTTAAAAGAGAATAAGATAAACAATGATTTAATTCGTGAATAAGCCCACGGTCTCCAAAACTTTCTTCAGTTTCTAAAGTGTCCATAAAGATAACAAGAACGATGGTTTTCGGCTTTTTAACAAGTGGAATAGTAGAAGGGTCATTGCCTTTTATAATATCCCAAATTCTTTCTTGGTTTATAATATAATTTTCTTTTTCAAAATAATCTTTTATTTTATTGTAGGAAGAAGCAAGAGAATTTAAAGAAAAGAAATATTGTTCCTCTAAATTATTTTTAAAATTATTTAAAGCATTTAAAACCTTTTTAGAAGGTATTTTAGACTTTGCTTGCTCATTTTTTAAATAATTTTGATAATTATCTCCTAAATCTATTCCGATAGTTTTAAAATATTCTATCTTTTTTTGGTTGTATCTTTCTCCTTTTAAGTCATCTCTAAAATATTCCATTAATCCATATTCTAGGAAACAGTCATCACTAAAAAGCAATTCAGGCTTTGTGTTAGGAAATTGATTTTGCAATTTCTTATTGAAATAATTAACTATCTTTTCCTCTACCTCTAATAATTCTTTTTTTAAACTATTTTGACTATTTATCAAGGAAAAGAAGTTGTAACTATTGATGATTAAAACTTTATTTAATTTATATTCAATTAATTCTTTGTAATCTTCTCCATAGAAAGTGGTAAATATATCAATTATTTTTTCTTTTTTATCATCAAGATTAAATAAAATACTATCTGACATATTTTCACTTCCTTTTGTGAAAGTATATCATTTAGAAAAGAGAAATAGTGGCAAAAGATGAGTTTTCAACAATTTTTTTATAACTTTCGGCTTTTTCTTTAATTATTTTTACTTTATCAAGTTTTTCCCAAGGCAAATTATCTTTTCCAAAATGTCCATAGCAAGTGGTAGAAGAATAAATAGGTTGAGATAGATTTAAGTTTTTAATAATACCGGAAACAGTTAAATCAAAAGTAGATTGAATTATTGCCAAAATAATTTCTTTTGCTATTTTTTCCGTTCCATAAGTTTCTACATAAACAGATAAAGGTAATGCTTTTCCTATTCCATAAGATAGCTGAAGTTCAATTTTATCTACTAAACCTGCTGCTACTAGATTTTTACAGATATAACGAGCCATATAAGCAGCACTTCTATCTACTTTAGAAGGGTCTTTACCAGAGAATGCTCCTCCTCCACATTTAGCAACTCCACCATAACTATCAGCAACAATTTTTCTTCCCGTTACTCCTGTATCTCCAGCAGGTCCTCCAATCACGAATTTTCCACTTGGATTGATAATTAAATCAAAATCTTCATTTAAAGAGTATTCTTTTACAATAGGTTGAACTATTTTGTTAGTAATAAAGTTTCTTAATTCTTTTTCATTATAATTATCATCGTGTTGAACTGAGACAAGAATACAAGTTAGTCTTTTATTGTCATAATCATAGCTTACTTGGCTTTTCATATCGGTTTTGACATTTTTGAAATTGCCATTTCTTCTTTCTTGTTCCACTTTTTCTAAAATTTTGTTAGCAATAACAAAAGGTATTGGTAAATATTCCTTTGTTTCACTTGTAGCATATCCAAACATTATTCCTTGGTCTCCTGCTACTATTTCTTCTTTAAAAACGGCTTGGTAAATATCAGGTGATTGTTCTTTTATTAAATTGATTACTTTGGCATTAATAGGGTCAAAATCAATATCAGAATTAGTATATCCAATATCAGTTAGAACTTTTCTAGCCACTTTTTCAAAATCAACTTGACCTTTTAAAGAAACTTCTCCTCCTAAAATAAGGACATCTTTGGTGATTAAAACCTCAACAGCACATCTTGCTTTATCGTCTTGTTTAAGGCAAGCATCTAAAATTGCATCGGCAATTTGGTCGGCTGCTTTGTCAGGGTGTCCTCTCCCGACACTTTCACAACTAAAAATATTTTTCATAAAAATTCCTTTCTATAAAAAAGAAAAAACTCCACGAGGGAGTTCTATATTAAAACTAATAGTCCTCCTCTTATCGTTCGATTACTCGCTTTGGGAAAGCACCTTCTTAAAATAAGGGTTGCTACTACTTCATCGGTCCCTTAACCTCCATAGTTCTGCATAAGAGTTTTTCTTATTTATGGGCACATTATAAAATCTTTACTTTTTAATGTCAATACCTTTCTTATTTTTTTCTTTTCTTTCTTTTTCAATAATAGAAGTTTCTTTTTTACTTAATCCTGTTATGGTATTAATTACATCTTCTTCCAAACCCATTTCAAAAAAGATATTGGCTAATTTTTTTTGAGCATTTATTTTTTCTTTTGTATTATTCATCTTTTTCACCTATTAAATTATAGGTAAAGAAAAATGTTTTTATTCACTTATTTTACAAAAAGTCCTAAATGATTAAGGTTATTAATGAAAAATTTTAAATCGGCTTTGTAATCTTTCTTTTTTAAAGCCTTATTAATTATTTCATCAACAATTAAAGCATCATATTTGGCTGCTTCAAATAATTCTAAAACGGATTCGGTTTGTTTTTTCTTGTTATTAGGATTTATCCAAATTTCTCTTTTTTTATTTAAAGCATCTTCATAAGGCTCTTTGACTGTTAAAGGGTGGGACATACTACTTAATGGTGTATTTCTAAAGAAAAGGTCATAGATTTTTTTCTTTTTTCCTTTTTTGGAATAAAATATTTTTTTAATTCTTCGATAATCTTTAAAAGCTTTTAAGTAAGTATCATCTTTAATATAATCAACATTAAAAACCTCTTTTGCTAAATTTGATAACATAACACTTACCAAGGTTATTTGTTCAATAGGAACATCATACATTGAATTTGGCTCTAAAATATAACCTTCTTCTTTTGCTAATAAGGTGTCAATAGCAGCTTCTAGGTATTGATGTTCAATCGAAATCTTTTTTTTCTTTTTATTGGGATTATCATAGTCAGTTTTAGTTAAGACAAAAGGGTGGATTTTTCGATCTAAAGTGTAATGATAAATAAATCCTTTCGTAAATGCCAAAAGAATATTTTTAGTGTTTTTGTCTTGTTTTAAAGAGTAATCTATTAAATAAGAATATACTTCTACAGGATTAATATTATGAAGCAAATGTCCAAAATGACGGATTTCTTTTCCATTTTTTCTTGGTGTTAACGCTAATCCATAAAAGAAAAAAATATCAGGTCCTTGTGAAGCAAGAGTAGCAATTTTTTTATTGTCTTTTTTGATTAATTTATCAGCAAAAATATAATGAGTGTAATCTGCAGGCATAAGAAAAACCTCCCCTTATTTATTTTAACACAATAATGCAATATTAAAATAACAAATTGAGAAACTTGTATTGTAAATAATGAAAATAAAAGTTACTATTAAGTAAAAAGGAGTATGTATAATCAAGGTGGTATATATGGAAAGAGAAAGAATAGTTGAAGAATTAAAAGAATTAGTAAAGTCTTATATTTCAAGTGGTGGAAGTTTAGATACTCCTAGAGAAAATTTTCCTGATTTAATAAGAACTAAAGTTAATAAAATCATTCGTCTTGATAGAGAAAAAGGAATAAAAAGTACCATTAATTCTGTTTTAGAAGAAACAGGATATAAAAGAACTTCTTTTAGAACACCAATTACTTTAGAAAATTAAAAAAAAGAAATAGATAAATATGTTTTAGAAGGTGGTTCTATTTATGATCCTAAAAGAACTTTACCTTATTATGAAAAAATACACGGTTATTCAAGGAGAGAAGGTTTATCAACAAAAGAAATTTATGCCTTATGTGGTTATGAATACGACCCTAGTTTATGCAAATTAAATTATTTAGATAGTGATATCTTTAAAGCATTCGAGGCTAATAAAGATGAAAATGGATATGTAGATAGTTTATTAAAAAGTGAAGAAAGGAATTTACTTACTAAAAGACTTAGATACTTTGCTAATAAGGAAAATGTTCCTTTTAATAGTTATTTAATGATGAAATATGGAGTTAGAGTTAGGGTAGCTCAAGAAAATGTTAATTACATTGAAGAAGTAGAAAAACTATTAAAAGAATATGTTGATAAATATGGAATAAGTCAATTAAGCCGTGGAACGATTGAAAAAAATGATAGTATGTTGGCGTCAAGATTAAGACATCTTTCTATTTATTTTCCCGAAGGTTCCATTACTTTGCATAATCTTTTGTCTTTCTTTGGATATTCTATTGACTCTAAAAGAATTTATGAATTAAAAAATGAAGAAGAAACTTTTTTAAAAGACCTTTCAGAAGCCTTTCCAAATAAAAAAATAGGAACAAATTTTAATCAAAATAATTTATATTATAAAGCTTTAAACTATTCTTTAAAAAAAGATATGACTTTAAAACAATATTTTGAATTCAATGGATTTGAATATTCTGGATTAGATACTTTTAGCATTTCTAGGTTATCTAAAATGAATTTGGTATTAGATAATGAAGAAATTTATGCTCAAATCGTAGATTTTCGTAGCAAATTACTCGATAAATATAATTATTATTCTATCAAAGATAAAATGGTTCAATGTGATATTTTAAAAAAAGTATATCAAGAAACTTTTGAAAGATATAATGATAAAATCGTTTTAAAACCTAAAGTTTAAAAAGAAAAAGCAAGAACATTATTCTCGCTTAAACTTTCAGATTGAAGAAGCATCCAATCTATATAAATTCCATATCCATAGTTGACTTTATCAACGACAACGTGAGTTACTGCTCCGATTAATTTTCCGTTTTGGACAATAGGAGAGCCACTCATTCCAGAAATAACTCCTCCCGTTTTATTTAAAAGTTTTTCATCTACTATTTTAAAAGATATTCCTTTTGTATCAATAGTAGATTGCTTTTTGACTTTGGTAATTTCTATTTCATATTTTTCAACTTTTTCGCCGTCTAAGACAGTATAAATATAAGCTTTCCCTGTCTTTACTTCATCAATGGAAGCCGTTTCAATAGTTTGATTATTTTCAAAGTTTGAATAAGTACCATAGATTCCATAATCATTATTTATCGTAATATCTCCTAAAAGGTCATTTTCATTGATTGAAGCAATTTTTTGACCTGGATTTCCATTCGTGGATTTCTTTACACCATTTACAATACTAGAATAAATATTTCCATTTTCAAAAGTTGTTCCATTATCATTGCTTGTCATTTTATGACCTAAAGCACCATACGTTTGATTTTCAGGGTCATAGTAAGTTATCGTACCTGTTCCTAAAATTCTTTCTTTTACAAAAAGTCCTGTTTTCCAAGGTGAGTTAGCATTTTCTCTTATCACTTTCATATTAGTAATAATCGTTTCTTCTTTTCTTAATAATTCAACTTTTAAAGATATTTCATTAGATTTTTGTTTTGATAAAATGTCAATAAAATCATCAATAGAAGAAATGCTTTTATCTTCGATTTTAGTTATAATATCTCCTTTTTTGATATTAGCATCTTTACTAGGATTGTAATCTTTTATTTGATAAGTACCGGAAACAACAAGTCCATTTGTTTTAAGTTCTATTCCAATATTATTACCACCTAAGATAACCTCTTTAGCACTAATAAGAATAGGAGTAACTAAAAAGACAAATAAGGCTATCAAAAAAGAAAAAAAACTACGTTTCACTATTTTGCACCTCCTTAGTACAATATAGTTTGTGTAGTTATTTTTTATTTAAACAATATTTTTTTGACAGCTTCTAATGACTCTTGATTATTATTTCCAAACATCATTGAAGCAATTTCTTCGATTCTTTCTTCGTTACTTAACTTGTTAATAGAAGTAAACGTTTTTTCATCTTTGGTAGCTTTACTAACTTTATAATGATTGTCTGCTAAAAGAGCAACATTAGGTAAATGGGTAATACAAATTACTTGTAAATAACTAGACATTTTTTTCATCTTTTCCCCTACTGAAATAGCTACGCGACCACTTACTCCGGAATCAACTTCATCAAAAATGATAGTTTCTAAATGGAAAAGTTGATTAAATATGCTTTTAAGCCCTAACATTGTTCTACTTAATTCACCACCAGAAGAAACTTTTGCCAAAGGTTTTAATTCTTCACCTTTATTAAAACTTACATATAATTCGACAATATCATTGCCGTCTTTTTTATAATCACCTTTTTTAAATCTAAATTCAATAAGGACATTTTCAAGGTATAAATCCTTTAATTCTTTAATTACTTGTAAAGATAGTTCTTCAGCTTTTTTCTTTCTTATTTGGGTTAAAATATCCGCTTTTACTTCTAATTCTTTTGTTGTATTGCTTAATTCTTTTTCAAGATAAGATATCCTGATACTTTTATTAGTGATATTTTCTAAAAGTTGTTCAATATTTAACTTAGCAGTTTCAATATCTACATAAGATGCACCATATTTTTTCTTTATTTTATTAATTTGACTAATTCTACTCGTTATTTCTTCGATTTTATAAGGATCAATATCTAAAGAATCAAAATCTTTTTTTAAAGAAGAAACTAAATCTAATGTTTCAGCATAAATGCTTTCTAATGATTGACAATATGAAGCAAACAAAGGATCGTCATTAACGATTTCTAGGCTTTTTTTAGCATAATAAAGAGTTTCTAAAGCACCGTGCTCATTATCTAAAGAATTGATAGCTTCGTTGATTTTATCGTTTAATTTAGCATAATTTGAAATCCTTTTTTGTTCTATTTCTAATTCTTCTATTTCATTTTCTTTAATGTTTAAAGCAGTTAATTCTGCTAGTTGATTTTTTAACTCGTTAACATAATCATCATCATAATTAAGTTCTTTTAAATCTTCCAATTCCTTTTTAACACTTAGATATTTTTCAAAAATAATTTGGTATTCTTTTAAATCATTTTCCAAATCGTTTGTTGCATAATTATTTAACAACATTTGATGATATAAAGGATTTAATAAATATTGATTATCAAATTGAGAATGGATATTAATGATATAAGAACTTATTTCTCTTAAAGTAGAAAGAGAAACCGCTCTACCATTAATTTTGGTAAGCGACCTTCCGTCAGCATATAAATCTTTAGAAATAATGAGCAAATCATCTTCAATATCAAAATCTTTTAGTCTTTCTTTATTGAAATCTGTTAATCTAAAACAACCTTCAACATAAGCTTTATTAGCACCCGTTCTAATCAAAGAACTATTCATTCGGTTACCTAATAAAAGTCCTATTCCATCAATGATAATAGATTTTCCTGCTCCCGTTTCACCAGTTAGAACAGTAAAACCAGATTCAAAATCGATTGATAAATCATCAATAATGGCTAAATTTTTAATACTTAATTGTTCTAACATAAATTCACCTCAAAATCTCTTTTATATTGTATCATTTTTAAAATGTATATTTAAGTTTTTCTTATTTATTAATAAAGTAAAAAACACAAAAATCCTAAAATTACTTTAATGAAGAAAAAGCTTGATTAATAACTTTATCAATATTGATTTTTTTAGAAACATTTTTATTATTAGAAAGTAAAAGCAAATACTCGATATTGCCACTTTTATCTCCTTTTATCGGAGAAAAAGTTAAATCAAGGACACTAAAATTGTTACTTATGGCACTTTTAATGACTTTCTCAATGACCATAAAATGAATATCTTTATTTTTAACAATACCATTTTTTCCTATATTTTCTTTTCCTGCTTCAAATTGTGGTTTAATTAAAACAACGGCTTTTCCATTTGGCTTTAAAACTTCACTTAACTTAGGAAATAACAAAGATACCGAAGTAAAGCTAACATCAATAGAAGCAAAATCAATAATTTGCTCAAAAATACTTTTATCAATTTTTTTAAAATCAGTATTTTCTTTATTAATTACATTAGGCAAATTTTTGATTTTTTCGTGAAGTTGCTTTTGACCAACATCAATACAATAAACCATTTTAACCCCATTTTGTAAAGCACAATCAGTAAAACCACCAGTAGAAGCTCCTATATCTACCATAACTTGATTGACAAGGTTTAAATTAAAATGCTTAATAGCTTTCTCTAATTTATAGCCGCCACGAGAAACATAAGGACAAACTTCTCCTAAAATAGTAAATTTAGCATTACAATCAACTTTTGTAGAAGGTTTCGTTATCATTTTATTGTTAGCATCTAAAACTAAACCCATAGTAATAGCTTTTTTAGCGTTTTCACGACTATCAAAATAACCATTTTTGACCAAAACAACATCTATTCTTTCCATAAAATCTTCCTTTTCAAACATTATATCAAAATTTAAGCAATAAAAAAATATGCAAGGGGTGTGAAAATTGCATATTTTTTAAATCTATACGAAATTAGTTATGTGCTTTTTTATGTTTTCTTATAATAATTACTTCTAGTGCTAATAAAGAAGAAATAAATATCATTGAAACAAATAACATATAATTAGGTTTTCTAATATTTTCTTTAATTACAATGTTAGAAGTAGATAAAGCAACAGGCTTAGTACTTACTTCTTCAATAGGAGTTTCAGTTTCTACTTCAAGAGCAAATGTTTTACTAGAAGTAGCAGTACTACTGGAAATATTAATGGAACCTGATTTAGCAAAAATTGTAGTCAAGTTTGTACCACTTAATCGAACATATAATTCAACATTTCCAACTAAACCTTGAGGAGTAGACCAAGAAGAAGCAAAGAAAGTTGAAGCAGAAACCGTAGAACCATAATTAGTAAATCCTGCATTTAATAAATCAGCTGTTGTATAATTACCATATTTACCAATAAAGTAAGTAACAGAACCATTTTTATATAAATCTTGAATATTATTAGAACCAGATTTAGTGAAAGTTATTTTTCCATTGCTAAGTGTAGCAGTAGCTAAAACAGCATCAGTAGCAACAGTGTTAGCAGCAGCACCTAATTTAATATAATAAACAGAACTATTACCAGCAGCATCATAAACTGTAATAATGTATTTATAAGTAGAAGATAATTTCATAGAAGAACT
>CAYTZW010000030.1:0-11720 GCA_964442785.1 uncultured Erysipelotrichaceae bacterium | reverse complement strand
ATGCTAAAAATGTTGCTACTTCCGTTTTAGTGGAAGTTGCCAATGGAATGCAAGTAGTTTCTACCAAATAAAAAGATTTCACATTAAGTGAAACCTTTTTTATTAACGTCTTAAACCTAATTTTGTAATGATATCAACATATCTTTGAGCATCTTTTTCTTTGATGTAGTTTAATAATCTTCTTCTTTTACCAATCATCTTCATAAGACCTCTTTTAGAGTGAATATCATTTGGATGAACTTTCAAGTGAGCAGTTAAGTTAGCAATTCTTTGTGATAAGATAGCAACTTGTACTTCTGCACAACCTGAATCATTTTCGCTATGTCCATATAATTTAATAAAATTTTGAACTTGTTCTTTAGTGATTGTCATTCTACTTTTCCCCTTTCATTTTATTCTTAACCAAATCCTAGTAATAGTCTTGGGAGGCTAAAACCAAGAATCAGTCGCTGTAAATATATTAAAACATTTTCTATTTATATTCAAGATAAAAATGAATAAAGGATTGATTTTGGGGAAATATTATAAAGAGGTGAAAGAAATGGCTAACATTAAATGTAATGTCAAAACTTGTAAATATTATAATAATGATAAATGTATGAGTTCTGAAATTGACGTTGGAAAAAGAGATGCCGTAAAAAAAGAACAAACAACTTGTGAAACATACAGAAAAAAAGGCAAAGGTAGTTTTTTAACTGAATTTGGATTATTGAATGCATATTGTAATCACGATGTTTATTGTGAAGCAAAAAATTGCAAATATAATGACAAATGTATTTGTCAAAAAGATAACATTCAAATAAATGATAAACATCAGGAATGTGAAAGTTTTAAATTAGAAAAATATTAATGTAAATAACCTTAATTTATGATAAAATCATAAACGAAGGTGATAGTATGAAATATGAAATCGTCGGAGGAAATTTTCCTGCAGTTGAATTAGAATTGTATAAAGGCGAATCTGTTTATACCCAAACAAGTGGTATGTGTTGGATGGAAAATGGAATATCAATGGACACAAACTTAAAAGGTGGAATATTAAAAAGTATTGGAAGACTTTTTACTCAAGAAAGCATCTTTATGACCACTTATACTTGTAATGTTGGAAGTGCAAGAATTGGATTTGCAATGCAATCATTTGGTAGTATTGAAGGATTTCAAATTACTCCTGATAAAAGTTTGATATGTCAAAAAAGTGCTTTTTTGGTGGCTGAAAGCAGTGTAAAAAGTTCAATAACCTTTACTAAAAAATTAACAGCTGGTTTATTTGGTGGTGAAGGATTTATTCTTCAAAAGTTAACAGGAAATGGTAAAGTATTTATCGAAACAGTAGGTTCGATAATTGAAAAAAATTTAGGATATGGAGAAGAATTATCGGTTGATAATGGTCATATTGTAGCTTTTGAAGAAAGTTGTAGTTATGAAGTAAAAATGGTCAAAGGATTGAGAAATATTCTTTTTAGTGGAGAAGGATTAACTTTGATTAAATTAAAAGGACCAGGTAGAGTATATTTGCAAACGATGACTTTGGAAGATATTGCAAATTCTTTATTACCATATATTCCAAAACCAGAAAATACTAATCAAAAATAAGTACTCATTAAAAGTACTTATTTTTTTTGTTGAATATTAATTTATAAAAAGATTAAAATTTTTCTTTTTTGACGTGTGCTGCAATCTCTGCTCTTGCAAGTTCTTTAATAGAAAGTGCTTGAGCTATAGTAATTGAAAAAACTCTTTCGCAGCTAGGATCTAATTTTTCTTCTGCTCCTTCGGCAGCTGTTTCTAACATTTGGTCAGCAAGAGCCATAAGTTTTACTAAGCAATCATTGGTGGTGTCTGCTTTTTCTAATTTTTCTATTTCTTCTTCACTTAAAGCGACAAGATTTTCTTTTTTTGCTCCACATTTTAAACAAAAATCATCGTCATTATAAGTTACATATCCACATATTTTACATTTTTTCATCATTAAATCTCCTTTATTTTATTGTATCATATTGATTATTTTTTTAAAATATATTGTATTTTATTTTCTTCTTGTTAAAATATTTATGTCGGAGGTTTTGATTATGAATGTATGGCACGATATTGAGAAAGAAAGAATTAAAACAGATAAGTTTTTAGCGGTTATTGAAATAAGTAAGGGTAGTAAAAACAAATACGAATTAGATAAAGAAAGTGGTTTGTTAAGATTAGATAGAGTTTTATCTACTTCAATGATTTATCCTGAAAACTATGGATTTATTCCTAGAACTTTGGCAGATGATGGAGATCCCCTTGATGTTGTTCTTATTTGCCAAGAACCTATTTTACCTTTGTCTTTAGTAGAAGCAACAACTTTAGGAGTTTTAAGAATGAATGACGGTGGTGAAGGCGATGAAAAAATTATTGCTGTAGCGACAAAAGATTTTCAAATGAATTATTTTAAGGATATTAAAGATTTACCTACTCATTTATTAGATGAAATTGCAAATTTCTTTGAAAGTTATAAAGCTTTAGAAGGAAAGCATACAGTTATTTTAGGATATGAAGGTAGGGATTCTGCTCAAAAGATAATTGAAACTTCTTTAAAAAGATACGAAGATAAATTTAAAAAATGACGAAAGGTCATTTTTTTTATATCAAGAATTAAAGAAAAATGGTATATTTAAAGAGGTGATAATATGCTAACTTATGATAATCAAGGAATAGAAACCATAGCGGTAGTTTTTACTATTAAAGATAAAAAAGTGAAAACACTTTTAATAAAAAATCCTCTTAAAAATAATTATCGATTATTAACTAGAGAATTACCTAATAATGAAACTTCTTTTGACGGTGTTGTCAAGTCTTTACAAGATATTCCTTCACTTAAATGGGAATCTATCGAACAGTTTTATACTTTTACGGATCCTTATCGTTCTGCTTTAAAAAGAATGGTAGGAATTGCTTATTTGACTATCGTAAAGTTAAAAGATGATAGTTTTGAAAATGATTTATTTGAATGGATTGATATTAATGATTTGCCTTCTTTAGCGTTTGACCATAAAGAAATATTAGAGAAAGCGATAAATGTTATGAAAAGTCGCCTTTTAAAGACCAATATTGCTTCTATTTTGCTACCGAATGAATTTACTTTGCCTCAATTACAAAGTGTTTATGAAACCTTATTAGGAGTAAAATTTGATAGAAGAAATTTTAGAAGAAAATTTTTATCATTAGGATTAATTAAAACAACAGGAGATAAAGAATTGGTAAAAGGACATCGACCAGGATTAATGTATAAATTTTTACCTTTAGAATATCGAGAAATGGAGATTTTTTAATGAGAAGGACAGCAAGAGCTATAATAGTTAAAGATAATTATTTGTATGTGGTTAGAAGAATAACTAAAAAATGGGGTATGTATTTTTCTATTCCTGGGGGAAAAATTGAAAATGGAGAAACTCCAAGAGAAGCTGTAATTAGAGAAGTAAAAGAAGAATTAAATTTAGATGTAGAAATAATTGACTTGTTTGGTGAATATAATGAAAAGGAATTTGGCAATTATCATTATATATTTTTATGTAAGATAATTGGAGGAATATTAGGAAAAGGTAGGGGCGAAGAATATGATTGGATTGACCCTGATAATATTTATATTCCTGATAAAATTACTTTAAAAGAAGCTAAAGAGGCCTTGTTTTTACCACGAAGTTGTGAAAAAGATTTAAAGGAATATCTTGAAAGGATAGAAAAAAATGATAAAACTACTAGCCACTGATTTAGACGGAACTTTATTTTCCACGGATAATGGCAAAGAAATAATTAAAGAAGAAAATATTAAAATGCTTCAAAAATTTCATAATTTAGGAGGACAAATTGCTATCGTTACAGGAAGGGGCAGTTTTTATTCTGATTGGGTTAGTAAAAAATTAGGATTTTTTTGTTATGATCTTTCTTTAAATGGAGCGGTTAATTCTAATCAAGTTATTTCAAAAGAAATTGTTTTAAAATTATTACAAGAATTAAAGGAATTTGCTAAAAACTATTCTTTTTTCTTATCTTCTAAAAAAGGAAAAGTATATGCTTTGAGAAATAAATATTTTTTAGATACTTTTTTATATATTAAAAAAAGAGAAAAAAAATATGTTAATAAATTGAGCAAAATTAGGTTTAACAATAAGAAAATCAAAAAAATTATCGAGAAAAACGAAGTAACAAAAATAATTATTCATTTTAAAAAAGAAGAAAATCAGCTACTTTTTAAGGAACATTTAAAAAAATACCTTCCTTATTTTAATTTCTATCAATATAAAGAAACTTATGAAATTAATCCTAAAGGAACTTCTAAAGGAATTGCTTTAGATAATTTGGTTAAGGAATTAAATCTAAAAAAAGATGAAGTATTTGTAATTGGAGATAGTAAAAATGATGTTTCAATGTTTGAAATGTTTAACAATTCGGCTTCTTTTTCTTATTCATTAGAGGAAATAAAAGAGAAAACAAAATATGTAGTCGATAATTTTTTAGATATTGAACCCTATTTATATTAAGAAAAATATGCTAAAATAAAAAAGGTGATAAATTTATGAATATAGAAAATCATATTGCAATGAAAATGTATCAATTACTTTTAAGTATTCGTGATAGCGTGGAATATGCTTTATTGGATACTAATTATAAACCTCATATATTTTATTTAAGAAAATCATTATTTGAAGAAGCTTTAAAAGAAGGTCCTTTTGTAGAAATGCTTAAAGCTAATAAAGAATCAGGACAAAGAGTTTTTAATAATTTATACAATATGTATCGAGATATCTTTGTTGATTGCAAATATCTAAAAGTGGAAGACGATAATGTTTCTCGTTTTGACCAAGATAATCAAGAATTATTAGAGCAACTTATCGCCAATTATTATGTTGTTTATGAAATTTTTGATTATAATGTAAAAATATTTCAAAATCTTGATGAAGAAATAAGAAATTTATCAATATCAAGCCACGAATATTTTGTTATACTTTATGCTTATGTTTTGCTTGTAAATATTTTACAACAAAAAAATCTTTCTTTACTTACTAAAAATGACCAAAGTTATATTTCTATGGTTACTCTTTTTTACTTCTTTAAAGATAGAGCTAAAACTGATAATGAACAATTAAATGAGATTTTAGAAAATGTTGAAAGAGTTATTGTAATGTTTTCTGTCGATAATAAAGATGAAGATATTGTTGCTTTTATTTCATCTTTATATGAAAAAATGGATAATTTATTGAAAGAAAAAGAACAAAAATGGCAAGAAGATTATCAAAAAATGATTGAAATAATTAAAAAGGACGATTTGTATGATAACTAAACAATTAGTTAAAACTTACTTTAGTAAAAAATGTCCTTATTTAATTTGGTTAATGAATAATGAAAAAAAAGTTTTAAGTACTTATCAAAAAATAATTGAAGCAGGGATAAAAATAGAAAAAGGTTCTTCTCTTGAAAATGAGCAAAATAATTTTGATAATATTTTAGATTTAATAAAAGAAAAAAAAGAATTAATACCTTATTTGGAAAATATGATAAAAACAAGTGAGTTAGATACGGCAACTAAATTTATTTATCAAATGAAAGATTTGCAAGAAATATCAATGCTTTCAATGTTATATTTTAAAATAAAATACAATGATAAAATAAAAAGAGCGGATACTATAGACGGCACTTTACAAGGAGAAATCCTTTATGACCAAGAAAGAATAAAGGAAAATACTCAAAAATATTTGCAAGATGAAAATATAAAAGTCATTTTAGAAGGACAAATTGATATGGAAAAATATCGTGCTAGGTGGGACGCTTTGGTAAAAAATGATGATAATACTTATACTATTTATGAAGTTAAAGGAACTACCAATGTTTTTTCTAGCAAAAGTAAAATAAAAGATGAATATAGATTGGATATAATGTTTCAATATTTTGTTTATAAAAAGTATTTTGGTAACAAAATTAATAATATTGTATTGGTACAATTAAATAAAGATTTTTCATTTTTGGAAGGTTCTATTTATCCTTTTGATAACTCAAAAATAATTAATTTATTTGAAGAAATAAGTTATATTAATGAAAAAACTTTAAAAGATTATGTTGAAGAAAATGTTGAAGAATTGGAAATATTATTAAAAGAAATTGAAAAAATTATTGATGAAAAAGAACCTTTAAGAAAGATGAAATATCAATGTCGTCAAAATGGTAAATGTCCCATTTTTGCAGAATGTCTTGAAAAAGAAAAATACAATTTTGAAGATAATATATTTCAACTAACTAGTTCTTCAATACTAGGAGGAAATTGGAAAATAAGTGAACATTTAATTAATGAAATGAATTGTAAATTTATCAAAGATATTCCATTTTCTTATATTGAGGAAAACTTTCCTTTTGTTAAAAATGGACAAAGAAAAGTAGCTAGACATCAAATAGAAGTAGCCATTGATACTTCAAAAAAAGAATATATTTACAAGGAAGAAATAAAAGAATTGTTGGAAAAAGACTATAATTGTTTTCCTTTAATTTTCTTTGATTTTGAAACTTTTCAATACCCTTATCCTTTAGTAAAAGATGCTCACCCTTGGGAACAAATATGTTCTCAATATTCAATGCATATTGTAAATAAGGATTACGATTTGTCAAAACACAACTACGAAAAAGGAATCGGTGGCGGTATTACCCATTATGAATTTTTAGGTAATCCTAAAAATGATTTATCAAATAATCCTGAAGTAGATTTAATAATGACAATGTTAAATCAATTTGCAAAAGAAAAAGTTAAATGGAAAGAAAAAAAGTTTACACTTGTTGTTTATAATAAAAGTTTTGAATGTACTCAATTTGCTAGAATGGCGGAAAAATATCCTAAGTATGAAAAGTTTTTAAAGATATGCCAAGAAAGAACGGTTGACTTAATGGATTTTTTCACTAAATGTCTATGGTATAAAAAATCTTTCAATGGAAAAGTTAGTTTAAAAGTGGTCAGTCCTAGTGTGCAAGCAGATGAAAAGATTATGAAATTTTATAATAATCTTTCTTTTGATATAAAAGATACTTTGAATTATCATACAAAGGAAGATGTTATTTATAATGGCTCTATTGCATTAGATGTTTATCAATCATTATTAAGGGCTTGTTTAAAAGGAATAGAAGTCCCTTCTTATCAATATATTAGAGAAGGTTTATTAAAATATTGTAAAAAAGATTCTTGGGGAACCGTTGTAATTTATGATATTTTAAAAAGAAAAGCATATGATATTGAAAATTAGTTGTTATTTTGTTAAAATGTGTGAGTAAGAAAAGAGGAATATTATGAAGGAAAAAAATAAAAAAATTACTTTTTATATCTTTTTAGGTATTGGATTAGTTGCTATGGCTTTGTTTGCAACAACATTATTAATCAACGAATATGGAAAACCTATCAATTTTTCATTGTTTGATAAATCAAGAAGATGGTTAGTAGTTAGTACTCTTTATACAGTATGTGTTATTATGTATAAAGAATTATTAGGAATAAAAAAATAAGGCATTAATCAATGCCTTTTTAAATACTAAGTTTTTTTGCTAATTTTTCTAAATCAAAATCGTGTTTTTCATTAGAAGCATAAATGCTAAAATTCTCATTTTCTTTTCTTGGAATAAGATGAAAATGAAGATGTAATATAGCTTGTTCGCCTTCTTTATTGTTATTATTGAAAATATTGATTCCTTTATAACCTAATTCTAAATAATGAGAACTTATAATTTTAATTGTATTCATTAGATGATTTAAAGTTTCTTGATCACAATCAATAATATTATCATAGTGTTTCTTTGGTATTACTAAAGTATGTCCTTCGTAATCTTTGGAAATGTCTAAAAAAGCATAAGTATATTCATCTTCATAAATTTTATAACTTGGTATTTCTTTATTTAATATTTTGCAAAATAAACAATCTTTCATTTTCTTATTCACCTCATTAAAATATTAAACTTTACCTTAATAAAAAGCAAGAAAAAAGGAAGTATAAACTTCCCTTTTTTAGTAATCAAATTCAATCTTAGGATATGTTGAATCTAAATAATCATAGAATGCTTCATCGTGAACTTTAATATCATATTTTGATAGATAGAATTCTAATGCTGCAGAGATAATAGATGAGTTATTTTCTGCTAAGTAGTAAGCACCTTCATCTTTTAAAGCAGCTTCTGCAGGAACATCATCATCTAAATCTGAATTAATTAATTCTACTTGAATAATATAATAATAACTATTAGATGAATCATTAACGATAATATCATTAGCAGTATAATCACTTCCAACAGCTTTAGATGAAGAAATTAAATATTTAGTAGTACTTCCTGTTGATAAAGAATATAATCTTTCTTCAACATTATCAGAGAATAAACTGGTAACGATATCAGAATTTAGAATAGTTGCTGAAGAATCAATAACTTCTTCGTGAACATATTTTGTTTCTTCAATTTCGTGCATTTTTAATTTTAAACCAATATCATCTGAATAAGCACCATTGTTAGTATAAGCACCACAAGCATCTTCAACACTAGCGTGGCTAGAACCATTGTCTAATTTAGAAGTATCGAATGGACAAGCATTGCTGTAAGTGTATTGTTCAACTTCTTTAATGTTTTCTTTCCATTTATTTTCAATATCTTCTAAAGTTTTTCCTGCTAATAAATCTTTAACAGCATCTAACATAAATTGTTTTGTTCTAGCAGTTTCTTTTTCAAATGTTTCAGTTTCAACTCTTTGATAGAAACCGTCTGTGTATTCAGTATTTTCTAAATATTCAGTAGCATTTTCACTAGTGATTTCGATATAAGAACTATCTTTTTTAGCATAATGTCCTATTGCAGGAGTAACGCCATCTTCTAATTCGTTATATTCAATTTCAGGTTCTCCTGAAACGATAATTTCATAATTTGCAGAAGGAATAGCTAAGTATTTAACTTTAACTGTTTTGTTTTTCTTTAAAGTATTTGTTTTTTCTACTTTAATGTATTTTTCGATTAAAAGATGTTTTAAAATTGAATTATCTAATTCTTTTGCATAATAATCTGAATAATCACATTTGAAGATTGTTCCGTCTTTGTAAGAATAGTTACCTTCAATTTCAGGACCATAATTATTAGCACAAGTAATAGAATATCCTTTTTTTCTTAAAGCTCTTACAAATAATTTTTCATTGAATAATGATACAACACCATTAGTTAAACTTGTATCTTGGTATTCTTCGTTTTCAATATTTTCTTCTAAAAGTTCTTGTCTTCTTTCAGCAATAAGAGCATTTAACTCATCTTCAGTCATATCTTTTAGTAATTCTTGTTTAGCAATAGTAGCGAAAAGATTGTCCATAACACTTGAATCAGTGTAAAGAGTATCATATAAATCTCCTAGAGTGCTCGTCTTTTCTTTTCCTGAAGTAGCAACATTAGTTTTGCTATCACTTATAGAAGCAGAAACTGTTTTCTTTTTATCACTACCACAACCTGCTAACATAGTTCCAGCTAGAAGTAGAGTAAATAGTTTGTTTAAATTCTTCATAAATTATTCTGACTCCTTTCTGTTTTTGTAAACTTTTAATGTGTTATCCCAAATACAAGCTTTTTCATCGCCATATTTTGCATCAATACAGCTTACAGGAACATAATGACTATCATTGTGATAATAATCAAATGTATCAAGTCTTAAAGCATATTGATTTACAGAATTGATGATATTTTCTTCTGAAGTTTCTTTATCAATACTTTCTTTAGTATCAAGGTAAGTATTTAATAGAGTTTTGATTTTTTCTGAAATAGTGATGTTTTCAGCATTTTCTAAATAATATTTTTGGAAAATATCAACGTTTAGATAATCAGTTGTTGAAGAATCACCATATGAAATAGCAGTTTTAACATTAGCTTTTAAAGTGTCTTCAGTATCGTCTTGTAAATCTTTTCCATAATATTCAACAAAAGAAGTGTATTCATCATCGTTATCTTTTTCTGAATAGTATTTAACAGCATCACTTTCTAAAGGTGATTTTTCAATTAAAATAAAATGTAAACCAGAACTTGAATCTAAACCAGAACTTCTAGTAATTAAAACTACTTTTCCTTCTTTTGCTAATACTTTCTTAACATCAGTATCGTTAGGACCAACTTTTACTTCAACATAGTCAACACCTTTTACAGCGTTAGCAGGAACTCCGTTGTCATATTCGATGAAACTAAGTCCAGGATTATTGAAATAATTTTGGAAAATGATATTTGCAGATGTATATCTATAAGCAGATTTGTTATAGATTTGGCTGTTACTTGAAGTTGATACTTTATCAATGTTATCTTTAAAAGTTTTGGTAATGCTATAAGGAATATAATTTACTCCATTTGCATAAAAATCAGTAGCTTTTAAAGTGTTTACAATACTTTGATAAATAGCAGGTGTATTTGCAAAGAAATTTTCTTCATATTGATGCAAATAATAATCAGCCATATAAACAGAATACTTAAATTCAGATACATAAGATGTATAAATATCCATAATACCTAAATCTCCACCTTTAGAAGCACTTCCAGTATCAGCAGAACCATTAGCAGTATCACTTGCGATAGAATCAAATGATTGTTCAGGGTCAGCTAAGTCATCAATTAAATATGATAACTTTTTAGCTTCTGATTCAGTTAAAGTTTCAGAAAAATAATTATTAGATGGTTCTCCTAAACTTAATAGATAGTGAGAAACGTGGTAAGGTAAAGCTGTTTCAGCATATTTTTCATAATAATCAGCTTTGTTTTCTTCCCAATACTTATTTTCTAATTTCTTTCTTTGTAAGTCATATTGGAATTTTTTCTCCAATTCATTTAGAGAGTCTACACCCTCATCAGCAAGAGCTGTCTTTAATTCCTCATCATAAGTTGTTCCATTACTTGAAGCAGTGGACTTAACTTCATCTTTCCATTGAGATAATTGAACTTCAGCAGATGCTTTAATATCTTCAGTGGCAGGATAAGCTAACTTAGTAACTAATTTTGTTAACTCTGAATAGATTAATTCAGCACCATCAGCATTGTATAGTATTTTATCAGCTATATCATCAGCATAGATTGGTGTATTTCCTACCATTGCGATAACTTCTTTGCCATCGATTTTTTTAGATTTGATACTATCATCATTTTTACCACAACCTGATAAACAAATCGTTGCGACAGCTAAAGTAAGCAATGATTTTTTCATTAAATTTTCCTCCTTATTGTTACATTTGTATATTCTAACTTATTTGAATATTATTTTCAATAATAAAAATTGTGGCTTAACACAAAAAAAGAAAAAAACAAAAAGTAATAAAAGAGATATTAGCCTATTTTTCTATAAATAAAGTAACCATAAAAAAGAACTTGCATAAAATAAATTGAAAACAAAGGAGGGTCCAATATATGAATACAGCTACTTGTGGTACAGGTTGCCAACAATTTGCAGGCGGATATGGAAACAATGGATTTATGTTAATTCTTGTTCTCTTTATTTTATTAGCAATAATTGGTGCTGCTTGGTTCTAAAATAAATTTGAAAGGAGGACTTTAGTATGTGCGGAAATTCATTTGCAATAATTTTAGTTCTATTTATACTTCTAGCAATTATCGGTTATGGTCTATGGGGCTATAATTATTAATCTAAAAGGGCATTGAAATGCTCTTTTTTTATTATGTCGTTCGAAGAACAACGTAAAACCGCCTACTATGTGGGCGAG
>CAYTZW010000029.1:0-12764 GCA_964442785.1 uncultured Erysipelotrichaceae bacterium | reverse complement strand
GTGTGGTGATTTTTTTGAAGATAGATAATGATATATGTAAAGCAGTTGTAGAAAAACTCGATAATTATTTTGCTGATAAAATAGACCTTGCAAATGTAGAATTTCCTCAGAGTATAATTTATGGTACAAATGAGTATTATATTTATATGTTTTATTCTTGCTTGTTAGATTATGGTATGCGTTCTCAAATTTATCATAAAAATTTAATAGCCACATACGAAAAGTATCCTAATATATTTAATCCAAGTTTTGTTAGTGAAATGTCAAAAATTGAACTACATAACATTATAGTAAACAATATTCGTCCTAGATATCCAAATATAGCCACAAAAAAATGGATAAATTTATCTAAACAATTAACTAAATATAATAGTATTTTAGACTATTTAAAAAATATTAACAGTTTTGAAGAATTAAATGCATTTATCAAGGAAATAAAAGGTTTTGGACAAAAGACAGGTGGATTATTAACAAGAATTATCTGTGATGCAAAAGTATGTAATTTTTCTGAAAATATAAAATCTATACCTATTGATAGACACGATATTGAAATAAGTTATTTAACAGGCATAATTAATGAATATAATATTTCTAGTAGTGAAATTATTGAGTTGTCTAATGCTTATGTTAAAGTGGGAAAAGAGTTGAATATTAACCCTAGCAACATAGATAAATACTTATGGGAGATAGGAAATTCTTACTGCAACAAAAAATATTGTAATGATTGTCCTTTAAGTAATATGTGTAGGAAATCAAATTAATATCCTAACTTTAAATATAAATACACTATGTTGTTTCTAAATAAAAAAATACACAACTTTCGAAGTCAAGTACAAAGTTGTGTATTTTTAGTTTTAATCTAACAAATTATTTACTCTATCTATTAAATCTAAGACATCGTCGCTGTTTTTGTCTTCTAATGAATTGATAACTTCATTTGCGTTATTAATATACTTTTTAGCATTTTCATCATCATTTAAAAATCTATGATAAATTAATGCAATTCTATATAAGAAATCAATTACTATTTTGTTGGCGTTATCACCTGAATAGTTTTCATTTGAATATGAAATATAATCCAAATATTCGTTTATGGCATTTTCGTATTCTTTTTTGCATACATAAGTTTGTGCTAAGTAATTTGAAGCATAGTTTAGAATTGAAAATTTGCTTTTAAATTCATTTTCTTTACAGAAATCAACAGTCATTTTAAGGACAGTAACAGCATTGTTGTAATTATCGCTTTGTAAATATATATTACCTAAGTTGAATGCAAAGGTAGCATACATATCATATATACTAGGAGTTTTATTTTGAATTTCATTGATAAACATTAATGCATTGTAAGCAAAGTCGATAGCCCTATCATATACTTTTCCTTCAAAATATATTGATGATAAAAGGGAAAAAGTATTTCCTTGAACAAATAAGGCATCATCAGAATTATTTTCCTCTAGTGTTTCAAGGATTGTATTTGCGTAATCGAATAATTCTTGAAAATTATTATTGTCATTTAGATAGTAAAGATATTGGAGTAAGATATTACAATATTTAATGGAAATTGTATCTTTCATTTCATCATTTAAAGATAAGTAATAATTATTAACTTCTTCAATAGTTTTATTTATATGATTATCATCATCAGTTACTAAGTATAAATTAAATTGTTCTAATTTTACATCTAAGTATAATTTAGGTGGAATAGTACCATTTTTCTCGGTGATTTTATTGAAGTAAATGCAAGCATTATTAAGTAGCATTTTTCTTTTTTCCATTACTTGATTATCGATTGCTAAATGATATTCTTTTGTAGCTTTTTCGATTAAATCTTCGATAGAATATTCTTCATTATTAACATAATCTCCTATATTATCCATTGTAATAAAAGGAATGGAATCAATAGAAGTAGAGTCCTCTTGTTGTAGTTTTTTATTTTTGAATTTTTCTTTTAATTTTAAATAGTTTTCTTCTTTTTGTTTTTTAATAATTTCTACTTCTTTTAAAAATGCATCATATTTATCGTTGATTTTTTTTAATACTTCTTCGCTTAATTTTACTTCTTCAGGCATTTGGTAAACTGGATAATCAAATGAAACATTTTTATCATATACAAGGAAATCAAGAATGCAATCAAATTCATCTCCAAAGAAATTCAAATACCATATATCATAAGTGTTTTTAAAATCATTATAGATTTCTTCACCTGTAAGATTTTCATTTCTATATAAAAGAGGAAATTCACTTTTGTAAGTTCCATTGATACGAGTGTTGCGAGAAAAGTTCATTATGTATTGTGTACTTGTTTCTTCCAAATATTTAAGGTCTAATGCTTGATAAATTTCACTAGGTAAAAAATCTAATACATTTAATTCAAAATAGTCGCTTTCATCTTCACTTTTAAAGACAACTACATCGCCTTTTTTTAGGATAATGTTGCTTGAAGGGATAATTTCTACATTGTTATTACCATTTAAAATAGTTTCTTTGAATTTTGGAAAAACTTCTTTTTTAACCCAAACAACTTTTTTTAAAGGAAAATCGCATTCAAAAGTTTCGTTTAATGTAACGTCAGGAACAGAAGGAATTTTATCTGCATAATTTATGTATTGTTCTCTGTCAAAATTGTAGGCTTTGCACATTAATTCTTCACAAAGGTCAACGTCAAATCTAACTAGTTCTCCTGTATTTAAAACAGGTGCAGTAAAATTACTCCAGTTGAATAGGTAACCATTTTTTCTAATATCATTAATAATGGCTTGTTTCATTGCATCATTAACTTCTTTAACGGTGTCAAAATTGCTTTTTGCTGCAGGGTTGTCAAAGACCCATTTAATAACTTCATATACCATAAAATATCTCCTTACTATAAATAATCTAAACACATTTTATCATACAAGGTATTTTTTTAAAAATGATTTTATTAGTTAGTAATAAATAACTATCTTTTTTTTCCAATATTGACTTTTAGATATAATTATCTTAATATTTTCTTAAAAGAAAGGGGAATAATCGTGGTTAATTTATTTGCTTATAGACATCATCATCTTTTGTAAGCATTTGCAAATATATGTTTTGCAGGTGCCTTTTGTTGTGTCTTCAAAGCATATATTGAATTAACTAGTTTTTTTATAATTCGTACCCACGTATATGTTTTGAGTAACTATATGTGGGTTTTTATTTGAAAGGAATGTTAAAAATGAAAGAATTAGAATATATAAAAAAATTAATTAGTATAAAAAGTTATAGTATGGAAGAAAATGAAGAAATAATTAATTATTTGATTAAGGAATTTTCTCCATATAGTGAAAAAATAGTTAAACTTAAAAATCGTTTAGACAATAAAAATAATTTAATAATCGGTCTTAATAATTCATTGTCAAATATAAATGACGCTATTATTCTTTCAGGACATATTGATACCGTTATAGCAGATGAAAAAGTATACCTAACAAACCCATATAATCCCATTGTTATAGATGACAAGTTATATGGTTTAGGGGTTATTGATATGAAAAGTTTTTTTGCTTGTTTGTTAAATAATATTGAAAGACTAAAGAAGTTAAAAAAACCTATAATAATCGCTATTACAAGTGATGAAGAAACAACTTTTAAAGGAGTAGAAATTGTAACTAATTATTTATCTAATAATAAGGTTATACCAATGCTAACAATAGTTGGTGAACCTACTAGTTGTAATGTTTGTACTTCAAGTAAAAGTTGTTATGAATATTGTGTGAACATTGAAGGAAAAAGTTGCCACAGTAGTAATCCAAATGAAGGAATAAACGCAAATTATATTGGAGCAAGATTAATACTTTATATTGAACAATTATGTGAAAAATATAAAAATACCACTTTGAGTTGCAATGTTGTAAATGGTGGCGAAAAGGTAAATGTTATTGCTAATAAAAATGTTCTCTTTTTTGATATTAGGAGTGAAAAACAAGCTAATGTAGATAATGTTTTAAAAGATATAAATGACAAAATTAAAGAATTAGAAAATTTATATAGGGGTTGTAAAATTACTCTTGTAAATAGTTTGTCTATTCTTCCACACGAGAAAAAAGATAGTGTGATTGTTAATAATGTTATCAATAAGTTTAATCTAAAAGAAAAAGAATTTATTGGTGGTTGTGAAGCGGGGTATTATCAACGTTTAGGTGGCGATGCTATTATATTTGGTTGTGGGGATATTGCTTTAGCACACAAACCGAATGAATATGCAGATATTCAAGAATTTTTAAATTATAATAATCTTTTAATAAATATCATCGAAGATATTTCAAATTGTAATCAATAAATCATATTTTTATTTTTCCTAACATATTCTTAATATGAAAGGAAGATTATATGTCAAGTTATAGAGAAATTGTTACTAAAGCAGTAGTAGGAAAAGGAAAGAAAAAGGATTCTCAAGAATTTTCTTTTGAGGTTGATAAGGATTTAAGTAAAGCTCTTGGCTGTTGGATAATTAATAATGAGTTTTCTCCTGTTTTTAAAGATGAAAAGACTTATATAAAAGGAACTTATGATATCAATGTATGGTATGCTTATGACCAAGATAGTCAAACAGATATATACAGAGTTAAACAAGATTATGAAGAAGAAATAGTTTTAAAGATGAAAGAAGGAGAAACGATTAAATCAGAAAGTGAATTGAAAGCTTTTTGTTTGAAATATCCAACTTGTACTAATCTTAGTATTAAAGAAGGAAATAAACTTGTTTTAACGGTGGATAAAGAATTTTCTTTAGATGTAATTGGAGAAGCCAAATTAAAAATACAAGTAAGTAAACTTGATGAAGATGAATGGGCTTTAGATGACCAAATAGATAACGCTGTGAATGTTGATTATATTAGTAAATAAAAAATTGTAAGATGAATGTAGGCTGAAAGATGTCTACATTTTTTTGTGTGATAAAGTAAATGATAAAAAAACATAGAATAAATTTATGTAATAAAAATCTTAGTTTTATGTTATTATTTTTTTAGAAATACTTTTTTAGGAGGTAATAAATATGGGAGAAAAAACATCATTCAATTATAAGGTAATAGAAATGTTAGTTGATGAATATGAAAAGAAGAATATTAATGAATTGCAGAAACTTAGTGATAATGATGATGTAGTTGCTCAATCTTTACTTGCAATTAGATATATTGGTATAAAGGATTATGATAAAGCGATAGTTTTGCTTAATAAAGCTAGTAGTAAAGGATATGCTGGAGCTCAAAATACTTTAGCGGTATGTTATGAATTTGGGTATGGAGTAGAACAAGATACTAAAAAAGCGATAGAGTTATATACTAAAGCAGCAGAGCAAGGTTTAGCAAAAGCTCAATATAATTTAGGAGTTATTTATCAACAAGGTGCTATAGTCAAAAAAGATTGTAAAAAGGCGGTAAAATTATATAAAAAAGCGGCTAATAGTGGTGATGTAAAAGCTCAATGTAATTTAGGTTATTGTTATGATAATGGTATAGGAGTAAGAAAAAATTATCGTAAAGCAGTAAATTGGTATAATAAAGCAATAAGTGGTGGCAATTTAAAAGCTTTGAATAATTTAGGTTATTGTTATGAAAAAGGAAATGGAGTAAAACAAGATAACAGTAAAGCAATAGAGTTGTATTTGAAGGCTGCAAATCAAGGTTTATCAATATCACAATATAGGTTGGGTTTATGTTACGAATTGGGTGTTGGTGTTACTAAAGATACAAAAAAAGCAATAGAATGGTATACCAAAGCGGCAAATCAAAATAATGCCGTTGCTATGAAAGATTTAGGAAAATTGTATTATGAAATGAAAGATGAGAAAAACGCTTTAATTTGGCTTAATAAAGCAGTTGAATTAGGTAATGAGGAAGCTAAAGAGATTTTAAAAGAAATGACTAATGATGAAATGCTAAAAAAATTGATATTTAAAGATACAAAGAAGAAAACTAATTAAAAAGTGCCATTATTGACACTTTTTTAGTCTAATATTTCTTCTAAATATCTTAAATCATTACCAATGTAATAAACAAATTTTTCTCCAAGTTTTGCTTTTAGTTTTTCTATTTTTTCAATAACTAAATCAGGATTTAATTCGAAAATATCTAAGTATTTAATGATTACATCATCAATAAAATAAAATTTGTAACTTTTTAAAATGTTGTAAATTAAAATGAAGTTATCTTCATCTAAACTTTCTAAATATTCTTTATTATAGTTATCTAAAACTTGATTATAAACAAATTCTTTTACGTATTTTTTTATAAACATCTTATTGTTTACCTATATCTTCTCTAATTAATTTTTTTATGTAAGTTGCTTTTGCTTCTACTTCTTCTAATCTTTCAATAATATCTTTGTCATAGTTCTTACTTAAAGCTAGAATAACTCTCGTTGTGTTTTGCTTATTGTACTTTGAAATATAATTAAGTTTATTCTTGTATGCTTTGGTTTCTTTATTTAGTTTCATAATTACTAACCTCCCTTATACTATATATTGTAACATACTATCTCTTTTTTTAAAGTTTAGCATACTTATTTTGTTGAAGAAGATGTTAAAAGTTCTAATGTGGAAAATAGCCAAGAAAAAAAGTTAAAGGAAAAGGAATTTTATGATATAATATTTTCGTTTAGGAAGTGGTTGTAAATGGAAAAAAAATA
Organism: uncultured Erysipelotrichaceae bacterium; assembly: GCA_964442785.1. Lineage (GTDB taxonomy): Bacteria > Bacillota_I > Bacilli_A > RFN20 > DUOF01 > SIG223. The sequence continues at coordinate 6,116 of CAYTZW010000029.1, read as the reverse complement.
TTCACCAATGATTATGCAATATTTAGATATAAAAAAAGATTATCCTGAAGTGATTTTATTTTATCGTGTAGGTGATTTTTATGAATTGTTTTTTGATGATGCTAAAATTGGAGCGGTTGAATTAGAACTTGTTTTAACAGGTAAAGATGCTGGTGTTGAAGAAAGGGTACCAATGTGTGGTGTTCCATATCACGCGGTAAAAGGATATATTGAAAAACTAGTCCAAAAAGGTTATAAAGTTGCTATTTGTGAACAAATGGAAGAACCTGGTCAAAATAAGATTGTTAAAAGAGATGTTGTTCAAATTGTTACTCCAGGTGCTTTAATTGATGTAGGACTTGAAGAAAATAAAAATAACTATGTTGTTGCGGTTGATGATTATGTTGATTTTTTTGTAATTGCCTTTGCTGATATGTCAACAGGAGAAACAGGTATTATAAATTGTGAACACGATTATGCTAGATTAGTTAGTGAATTAGATGCTTTGGAAGCAAGAGAAATTGTAATTAATAGTTATTTTGATAAATCCATTATCAAAGATTTAAAAGATAAAAGAAGAATGGTTTTTTCATATCAAGAAGATGTAGAAGATAATTTGGAATTTGAAGATAAATGTTATCAAATTAAAGATGTTAGACAAGTTAGAACTTTTAAAAGATTATTAGCGTATTTAACTTTTACTCAAAAAAGGGATTTAGATTATATTAAAAATGCTCGTGTTTTAGTTAATTCTACTTATTTGCAAATGGATAATTTTACAAGAACAAATTTAGAGTTAACAAGAACGGTTCGTAGTTCTGATAGATATGGTTCTTTATTGTGGTTGCTTGATAAAACTAAAACGGCAATGGGTGCTAGAATGCTTAAAAATTGGATTGTTAAACCTTTAGCGGATTTAAGAGCCATTAATGAAAGACTTAATCTAGTTGATAGTTTTACTAAAAGATATATTGAAAGAAAAGAAATAGAAGATTATTTAAAAGAAGTATATGACCTTGAAAGGTTAGTTGCTCGTATCAGTTATGGTAGTGCTAATGCTAAGGATTTGTTGCAATTAAAGAAATCTTTAAAAGTAATTCCTGATATTAAACAAAAGTTAATTGATACTAATGAACCTGCTTTTATTAATATTGCTAGAAAAATTAATGAAATGCCTCATATTGTTGAATTGTTGGATAAAGCTATTGTAGAAGAACCTCCTTTAAGTACTAAAGAAGGTGGAATGATTAAAGAAGGTTATTCCGTATTATTAGATGAAATTAAAAGTGCTAGTAAAAATGGCAAAGAATGGATATCTAATATGGAAAATGCTGAAAGGGAAAGAACGGGAATCAAAACTTTAAAAGTAGGTTTTAATAAAGTTTTTGGTTATTATATTGAAGTAACTAAATCTTATCTTGGCCAAGTTAAAGAAGAATTTGGATATGAAAGAAAACAAACTTTGGTAGGAGCAGAAAGGTTTATTACTCAAGAGTTAAAAGAAAAAGAAGAATTGATTTTAAATGCTGAAGATAAAATTATTAAATTGGAATATGAACTTTTAGTAGAAATTAGGGAAAAGGTAAAAAAAGAAACGACCACTATTCAAATGCTTGCTAATTCTATCTCTTTAATAGATTGTGTTCGAGGTCTTGCTGAAGTAGCGGTTACTAATCGTTATGTTAGACCAACTTTTAATGAAAATGGAATTATTGATATTAAAGAAGGAAGACACCCTGTGATTGAAAAAATTATGGTTTCCAAAGGTTATGTTAGCAATGATGTTAATATGAGTAATGAAAAGAGTTTACTTCTTATTACAGGGCCTAATATGGGTGGAAAGTCTACTTATATGCGACAAGTTGCAATTATTGTTATTATGGCTCAAATTGGTAGTTTTGTTCCTGCTAGTTTTGCTTCTTTACCAGTTTTTGATAAAATCTTTACTCGTATTGGAGCAAGTGATGATTTGATTTCTGGTCAATCTACTTTTATGGTTGAAATGTTAGAAGCTAATAATGCTATTAGAAATGCTACCGAAAATTCTTTGATTATTTTTGATGAAATAGGAAGGGGAACATCTACGTATGACGGAATGGCTTTGGCACAAGCTATCGTAGAACATTTGTCTTTGAAAGTTAAAGCGAAAACTTTATTTTCTACTCATTATCACGAATTAACAAGGATTAGTGAAAAACTACCTAATATTGAGAATGTTCACGTAAAAGTTTATGAAGAAGATGATAAAGTTACTTTCTTATATAAAATTGCTTCAGGTTGTGCTAATAAGTCTTATGGTATCAATGTAGCTAGACTTGCTCATTTACCTAATGATTTGATAGAAAGAGCTAAAGAAGTTTTAGAAGGTTTAGAAACTAATAAGGTCTTTAATTCTAAAGTTGAATATGTGGCTAAGGAAGATGTTTCTTTACCAGATTGGGTAGAAGATGTTAAAAAGGTTGACCCTTTGAATATGTCGCCTTTAGATGCTTTGAATTTCTTGTATGATTTGAAGAAAAAAATAAAATAAAAAAGAGGTGTTTATGATGATAATTGAAAAAATTAAGGTAAATGATATTGAAAAAATTTATGAATTAGGAAGTAGAGTTGAAGAATTTGAATTTGATAAGAAAATTGTTTCTTTTTTGCCTCTTAAGGTTTTAAAAAAGGTAGTTGTTTCTTCTAATGCGATTTGTTTTAAATGTGAGGAAAATGGAGAAATTATTGGTTTTATTATTGCTTCGTATTTACCTGATTTTGAAACTTCTAAAATTGAATATATTTATGTTAAAGAAAATTATCGTAATCACGGAATAGGAAGAAAATTGGCTTTAAAAGTTATTGATATTTTAAAAGAAAAAGGTTGTTCGTATTTGAGTTGTTTAACAAGTAAAGCCGTTGAAGAATTTTTGTATTGGGGCTTTTCTTGTGGTAATAGTTTTAATTGTATGTCTTTATGTTTAAATGATGATTTTAAAAAGTAGGTGTTTTAAATGGGAATTATTAAAGAATTAACACCAGAACTTGCTAATATGATAGCAGCTGGAGAAGTAGTTGAAAGACCTGCTAGTGTTATTAAGGAATTGGTAGAAAATTCCATAGATGCTAAGGCTACTTCGATTGAAATTAAAGTTAAAAATGCTGGAAAAACTTTTATCAGTGTTCTTGATAATGGAACGGGAATGAGTAAAGAAGATGCTTTAATGGCTTTTAAAAGACACGCCACTTCTAAAGTAGGCGATATTAATGATTTATTTCGAATTGGAAGTTTAGGATTTCGAGGGGAAGCACTACCTTCTATTAGTTCAGTCAGCAAATTGAGTTTAGAAACTTCAATGGGAGAAGTAGGAACTAGAGTTGTGGTTGAAAATGGTGAGTTTAAAGTAGTTGAACCTTGTTCGGCTAAGAAAGGTACTTATATTTGTGTTGAAGACTTATTTTATAATACTCCAGCTCGTTTAAAACATTTAAAAAGTGATTATACGGAACTTGCTGTTATCAATGAAACTATTATGAAATTAGCTTTGTCTTATCCTTCTATTTCTTTTAGTTTTTATAATGAAGATAGGTTATCTTATTCAACTTCTGGAAATGGTAATTTATTAGAAAATATTGCTCTTTTATATGGAACAAGTATTGGAAAAAATATGTTGTTTGTAGAAGGAAAAAATTTTGATTTTAAAGTAAGTGGATATATTTCTTCTATAAAGGAGAGTAAACCTAATAGATATTCAATTATTACTATTTTAAATGGTAGAGCGGTTAGAATGCCCTCTATTGTTACTTCTATTATTGAAAGTTATCGTACTTATTTACCTAGCGATCGATTTCCTATCGTAGTTTTAAATATTGAAAGTGAACTTTCTCTTGTTGATGTTAATGTTCACCCTAGTAAAAATGAAGTGAGATTATCTAAAGAAGACCAATTAAAAGAATTGATTTCTCAATGTGTTTTGGATACTTTGAAAAAAAGTTTTTTAGTTCCAACGGTTAGTATTAGTAAACCAAAAGAAAATGTTGAACAAGGTTATTTAAGTATTAATTATCCTTCTGCAAGAAAGGAAGAAACTTTGGAGTTAAAAGAGAATAGTAATGAATACAATAAACAAATTGATAAATTAAGTGAACTTGAATTGAAAACTCAATTTATCGAAGAAAATGTAAATGAAGAAATTGAAATTGTTAAGAATATAATAAAAACAGAAAACAAACCTTATCAAAAACATATCAGGATAATTGGTCAAGTCCACGGAACTTATATCGTTGGAGAAGATGAAGAAGGTATGTATTTAATTGACCAGCACGCTGCTATGGAAAGAATTAATTATGAAAAGTTTTCTAAGGCTATTTTAAATAATAATGAAAGTATGGATTTGCTTGTTCCTATTGTTTTAGAATACGATGCTGCTAGTTCTGTTCAAATTAATAAATTTTTACCTATTTTAGAGGATTTAGGACTTTGTTTAGAACCTTTTGGAATAAACACATTTAGAATTAATTCCATTCCTGTTTGGGCAAAAGAAAGTGATATTAAAGTATACGCTGTGAATATGATTGAACAAATATTATCTACTAATAAAATTGATTTAAACATTTTAAGAGAACACGCTATTGCTACTTTAGCGTGTAAAGCAAGTTTAAAAGCAAATAAGGCTTTGTCTTTATATGAAATGGAAGTATTAGTTCAAAGGTTATTTGATGAATGCGATAATCCTTTTACTTGTGCTCACGGAAGACCTACGATTGTGAAAATAACTTCTTATGAACTTGAAAAAATGTTTAAGAGAGTTTAAAAAACAAATATAAATTCAAATTAACAAAAAAATAGATACTAATATCTGAATAATAACAACTATTATTTGAATATGGTATCTTTTTTTATGGTATTATGCTTGATAACTCAAGATTAATCGTTTTTGGTAAAATCATATAAAAAAGGATGTTTTATTATGACTATTAAAGAACTATTAATTATATGGCTTGATGACTATAAAAAGGAGCGAGTAAAACCTCGTACTTATAGTAGATATAAAAGTATTATTGAATTACATTTGATACATGAATTGGGTAATATAACTATTGAAAACTTGAAAAGACGAATGATACAAGAATTTCTTTCAAAGAAGAAAAAAGAAGGAAATTTACTTAGTGGAAAAACATTATCATCTGCAAGTACTAATTTAATGCTTACAGTACTAAATATGGCATTTGAATACGCAATAGATATGGAATTTTGTGAAGATAATCCGTGTTTAAGATTAAAAAGAATACCTGATGATTGTAAACAAATAGAAGCTTTTACTCGTGAAGAACAAAAGAAAATCGAAGCCTATATTCACAATTCTAATGATAGAAGGTTATTTGGTATTTTATTAGGGTTTTATTCAGGTATGAGAATTGGTGAATTGATTGCACTTGAATGGAATGATGTAGATTTAGATAAAGGCATTATTAATGTTAATAAAACTGCTTATCGAGATAAAAGTAAAACGGGGAATTGGGAAGTTTATATAGATAAACCAAAAACAAAATCATCAGAGCGTATTATACCATTACCTGCTTGTATTCTTGACATGATGAAAGAATATAGTCTTACTGCTAAAAGCAATTATGTAGTAGAAAATAAAAAAGGCGAACGTATGTCTATACGCTCGTACCAATATATCTTTGAAAAATTAACTGAGAAAGTAGGTGTTAGAAAATTAAACTTTCATGCTATCAGGCATTCATTTGCTACACGTGCTATTGAGTGTGGTATGGATATAAAAACCTTATCCGAGATTATGGGACATAAAAATGCGTCCATAACCCTTAATAGATATGTACATAGTATGCTTGAAACAAAGATTGCGATGATGAATAAATTGCAATTTATTTTTTAGTGGAAATTGCATCGAATATCAAATTCACCGTAGTAAAACGGTAAAATGGCAAAAAAATAAGCATAAAATCAGAAATCTTTGAATTTATGCTTTAAATTTGAAAATATTTTGAGAAAAAAAAGGTAATAGTTTGCAAATAAAGTGTGAATTATTGAAAAAAAAGATAATTATGTTATAATTTTTTACAAAAATATTGCGTCGAATTTGATATTCGATGCAGAAAGTTGTGACTTAACAATAAAAGCATTCAAATGG
>CAYTZW010000028.1:0-13215 GCA_964442785.1 uncultured Erysipelotrichaceae bacterium | reverse complement strand
ACTAGAAATTACTATTTATTTTTAATATAATATATATTAAAATAAAACGAGGTGTTTTTAAGATGAAAAAGATTGCTCTTGACTTAATGGGTTCTGATAAAGGACCTGAAGAACTTATAAAAGCTGTGAATTCATTTTTAAATAAATACAATGATGTTGTTTTATACGCTGTTGGAAAAAAAGAAAATATTGATTGTTTAAAAGGAAAATGTCAACTTGTTTATGCAGATGATGTTTTAGGTATGGAAGACGGAGCTTTGGAAGTTTTAAGAAAAAAAGAATCTTCAATGCTTAAAGCCGTTTCTCTTGTCGCTGGTGGAGAGGCTGATGCTGTTGTAAGTGCTGGCTCAACTGGGGGCTTTATTAGTTCTTGTAGCATAAAATTAAAATTGATTGAAGGTGTTGAAAGAGCAGCTTTAGTTTCACCTTTTCCTAAATCAAATGGAGAACAAGTTATTCTTTTAGATATTGGAGCAAACAATGAAAATAATGCTTCTCATTTATGTAATTTTGCTAAAATGGGACGTGCCTTTGCTTCTTTGTATTTAAAAAAAGACCAATTAAACGTTTATTTATTGTCAAATGGAGTAGAAGAAAAGAAAGGCTCTCCTGTGGTTAAAGAAGCTCACCAAATGCTTAAAAATAGTAATTTTAAAGGTTTTAAAGGAAATATGGAAGCCCGTTATGTCTTAAATGGTGATGCTGATGTAGTTGTTTGTGGAGGATATGAAGGAAACATTTTCCTAAAAGGTAGTGAGGGTGCTATCAAATTCTTTTCTCAATTAATGAAAGAGGCTTTCTCTAGTAATATTTTTAGTAAACTTGGTTATTTGTTGAGTGCTAGTAGTTTTCAAAATATGAAAAAAACAGTTGATTATAAGAATTATGGTGGTGCCATATTACTAGGAGTAAATGGAGTAGCGGTTAAAGCTCACGGTTCTTCTGATGCTAAATGTTTTGAAAGTGCTATCAAACTAGCATACCAAATGTTAGATTTGCAATTAATGAATAAATTGAAAGAAGATGTGAAAAATGGTTAAATATCCTTGGGAAGAAGTATTAGAAAAACTTGGCATTCAATATAAAGATGCAAATTTTTATGAACAAGCTTTTACTCATTCTTCATTTTCTAATGAGAAAAGTCATAAAATACACTTGGAAAGAATTGAATTTATGGGAGATGCTGTCTTTCAATTATTTGTTTCCGAATTAATTTATAAAGAGCCACGATTTTCATCTTGTAATGAGGGTCAATTAACTTTGATAAGGTCAAAATTAGTTAAAGAAGAAGGTTTAATTAAAATTGCTAAAGAATATAATTTAGGCAAATATGTCTATCTTGGAGTGGGAGAAGAAAAAAGCGGTGGCCGTGAAAGACCTTCACTTTTAGCCGATTTAGTGGAATCTTTATTTGGAGCAATTTTCTTGGATTTAGGAGTAATGGAAACTAGAAAACTAGTTAGTAAAGTTTTTACTCCTTATATTGAAGGATTATCACTAGAAGAATTAGAAGACCCTAAAACAAGATTACAAGAATATGTTCAAAATGATAAAAGAAGCCTTGTTTATAAAGTTTTAGACAATACAGGACCTGCGAATAATCCAACTTATACCATTGGAGTTTATCTTGATGATGAAAAAATTATGTTAGGTTTAGGAATAGGAAAAAGTAAAAAAGAAGCTGAAAAGAAAGCAGCAAAAGATGCTTTAAATAAATTAGCACCACTTAAAAAAGGAGAGTAGCGTATGGGTTTTTTTAAAAAATTAAAGGATAAAGTTTTTGGAAAAAGTGTTAGTCAAAGTGATAAATATGTTGCAGGATTAGATAAATCTTCAAAAGTTTTTTCTTCAAAATTAAATTCTTTATCTAGTCGTTGGAGAGAAGTTGATGAAGAATATTTTGAAGAACTAGAACAAATATTAATAGAAGCTGATGTTGGTGTTAATTTAGCTTTAGAGATAGTTGATGCCACTAAAAAACAATGCAAATTAGAAAATATTACTGACCCTTATAAAACAAATGAACTATTGATTGATAAAATATTTGTTTTTTATGCTAATAGTGCAGGAGAAATAGATACATCTATTAAAGAAGCTAGTGAAGGACCTACGGTAATCTTAATGGTAGGAGTAAATGGAGTAGGAAAGACAACTACTATTGCTAAAATAACTAAAAAATATTTAGATGAAGGAAAAAAAGTTTTATGGGCGGCTGGAGATACTTTTAGAGCAGGAGCTACGGAACAATTAGGTGTTTGGGCAAATAGGCTTAATGTTGATATGGTAAAAGGAAAAGAAGGAGCAGACCCTTCTTCAATTCTGTTTGAAGCTTCTAAAAAAGCCAAAGATGAAAAATATGATTATTTAATTTGTGATACAGCAGGAAGATTACAAACTAAGGTTAATTTAATGAATGAGCTTAGTAAAATGAAAAGAGTAATCGCTAAAGAAATAGAAAATGGACCACACGAAGTATTGTTAGTACTTGATGCAACAACAGGACAAAATGGTGTTTTACAAGCAAAGGCTTTTGCAGAAGCAACTGGAATAGACGGTATTGTTTTAACTAAAATGGACGGTACTAGTAAAGGTGGAATAATTCTTGCTATTATGGAAGAATTAAAAGTACCGGTAAAATTAGTTGGAGTTGGAGAAGCAATGGACGATTTAATAGAGTTTGATTTAGATGATTATATTTATGGTTTAACCAAAGGAGTTAAAGAGGAGGAAGAAAAATGAGAATTGACTGGGGAAAGATGTTGTTATATTTATTAGGATTAATCGTAGCTCAAAGAATAATTCTATGGATTTTATCGGCAATAGGACTTTCAGGTTTAGTATTAGTATTTGTTTTTGAATTTATTGTTTCCTTTTTATTTACATATTTATATTATCCACCTTTTAATCGTAAATATGCTTTAAAAGATCCTGATTTTTATAAAAACTGGGGTATTTTCCTTATTGTCCTTTTAGCACTTGATTTTATATGATAGAAAAAAAAGAACATTACAACAATCTATTAGATGTCTATGGTGTTTTACTAACCGAACATCAAAAAGAGATTTGCCGTTGTTATTATGAAGAAGACCTTTCTTTGCAAGAAATTGCTCAGAATTATCAAATAAGTAGAAATGCCGTATTTGATAATATTAAAAGGGTGGAAAATTTATTAGAGGATTATGAAAAAAAATTAGGATTAATAAAAAAAGAAAATAAAGAAAACAAAAAAAAGATTTTAATTACCATTTATTTACCATTAAGTGAAAAAGAAAATCTTTTAAAAGTAATTAATAATTGTCAATTATTTGAACAAGGAAATACTTTGTTATGTCAAATAATAGTTGTTAATTCTAAAATAGGAGAAGTAATTAATATAATTGAAAGTAATCTTAAAAATTACCAAATTACAATTTCAAAAATAGAAAAAGAATTAAAAAGTAGATAGGAGATAGTTATGGCATTTGAACAATTAGGAGACCGTTTGCAATCTATCATAAAAAAAATGAAAGGGCAAACTAGATTAACAGAAAAAAATGTTGAGGAAATGTTAAAAGAAATTCGTTTGTCTTTGCTTGAGGCTGATGTTAATTTTAAAGTAGTTAAAGAATTTATCGCTAATATCAAAGAACAAATGCTAGGAGAAGAAGTTTTGAAGTCTTTAACACCTGGTCAAATGGTAGTAAAAATAGTTAAAGATGAATTAGTGAAACTTTTTGGTGATGGCGATAATGAACTTAATTTATCTAATAAAAATGGATTAAGTGTTTTATTAATGGTAGGTTTACAAGGTTCTGGAAAGACTACTGCAAGTGCCAAATTAGCATCTTTTTTAAGAAAAAAGAAAAACAAAAAAAGTTTATTAGTAGCGTGCGATGTTTATCGTCCTGCTGCTATTGACCAATTAAAAACATTAGGGCAAAGCATTGATGTAGAAGTATATAGCGAAGGAACTGAAGTTTCTCCAGTAGACATCACTAAGAATGCTTTAGTTTACGCTAAAAATAATGGTTTTGATAATGTTATCATCGATACTGCAGGTCGTTTACATATTGATGAAACTTTAATGCAAGAGTTAAAAGATATTGTCAAAGTTGCTTCTCCTAATGAAATATTACTTGTTGTCGATGCTATGAGTGGACAAGATATTGTTAATGTTGCTTCTTCTTTTTATGAAGCTTTAAGAGTTACAGGAGCCATTCTTACTAAAATGGACGGTGATGCTCGAGGTGGAGCAGCCTTATCAGTAAAACATTTAACAGGAGTTCCAATCAAATTTATTGGAGTAGGAGAAAAAATAGAAGACTTAGAAGCTTTTTATCCTGATAGAATGGCTGACCGTATTTTAGGAATGGGAGATGTTATTTCTTTAATCGAAAAAGCTCAAGAAAATATAGATGAAAAGAAAACAAAAAAAGGTTTCAATAGAATGATGGACGGAAAGTTCAACTTAGAAGATATGTTAGAACAAATGGAACAAATTGGAAAAATGGGACCTCTTAAAGGTATCTTAAAACTTATTCCAGGAATGCCTAAAATTAGTGATGAAGACCAAGCAAGAGCAGATGCTCAACTTAAAAATACCCGTGTAATTATTCAAAGTATGACTATTGAAGAAAGAAGAAATCCTGAAATTTTAAGAGCAAGTCGTAAAATTAGAATTGCTAAAGGGTGTGGAAAAACACCTGCTGATGTTAATAAAGTTATCAATCAATATGAAAAAATGAAAGAAATGGCAAAACAATTAAAAAACTTTTCCAAAAATGGAAAAAATCCATTTCAACAATAAAAGGTTGCAAATTAATCTGCAACCTTTTTAATACTTCCTGTATTTGTTAGTAATAATTCGTGAACCTTTTTATCGTAATTAGAAATGATTATTTTTGTTGTTTTTTCATAGTCTTGGAAATCCGTTAATAAATCAACTAAATCATTTTCAATAGTTTCCATAATAGGTAAATTAGAACTAAGGAAATTTTTAACTATTTTATAATCTCTTATGAGAACTAGAAAATCTTCTAAAGTATCTTTAATCATCTTGAAATAAACTTTTTTAGTTTGTAAATGTTCTTTAAAATGTTCAAAGCCTTGAATATAAGTGCCAACTACAAAATTATAAGTTAGATTTTGTTGAGCGGTAGTTAAAGAAGTAAAATCTGGAAGGTCTTTACAAGCTACTAAACCAACACTATTGATACAAGAATAATTTTTGTTTTGACGGTCAGATAACTCAATTTTAATATTTTCAATATTAGATAAAATTGTTTTACGATGTTCTTCACAAGAATTGATAAAAGTTTTATAAGACTTTTTATCTATTTTTCCAGAACTTAAACTCAATTTATGAATATACGAAGGTAATTTTTCCTCATCTGTAAAGATTTTTTCTGTTTTCACAAAAAATTTATTTTCCTTGTTATAAGAATAATGAATTTGAGCATTTTGCAAAGATAATTTATTTAATAATTCATTTATTTGATTTAGTTTATTCATTGCTACTCCCTCCCTTGACGCTTTATATTAAATGACAATTTTTTATTCTTGTAAAGAATAATTTTTTCCTAAAATTCCAAAAGCCTTATTTTACAAGGAGTTATCAACAAAATATTTTTATTAGATAGATATTAAAAAGCTCTAAATTTAAAATAACAATGAGGTGTTTTTATGGACAAAATAGTGATTTATCAAAAATGTGCCAAATATCAGGCCGCTAAAAAGTTATTAAAAGAAGGAGTGATTCCTTTAAGTGTAAAAGTAGACAATGAAGAAGAAAAAATGGATTTATTAAAAAGTGGATATTATAGAAGATTAGAAACAAAAATTGAACCAAATAAAATATGTAATGAATATTACCTTATTTATAATTACAAAAGAAATTTTACTTTAAAACAAACTTATCAAGAACCTGAAATAAGCAAAATTTTATATAAGGATAAAGATAATATTAAAAGAGTTCATAAGAACATTAAATTTAATCCTTTATCTACTGTATGTTATGCTTTATTAACTAATCTTGGAAATTATAATTTAGAAAAAATGTCAAAACTATTAGTTAATGAAAATATAAAACAATTTAAAGATTTGGATACTAAAATCTTGGAAAAAAGTTGTAATTTAAAAGAAGCAAATAAATATATTGAAATGGGAATTTATCCTTTATATATTAAAAATAATCCTTCAAATGCTTCTCTTGAATTAGATTTACCTTATATAAAAGAAGCAAATGGTTGGAAATTAGATACAAAAACCGACATTTATTTTCACCATTTAATAAGAATTGAAAATAAAGAACCAAATTTTTATGAAATTGAAGATAGATGTAAAGAAATATTCATTTTAGATAATGGACTTGTTTACGACGCAAATTATGAAATAAAAGTTTTAAAAGCTAGAGATTATTTTGAAATAAAAAAATAGTTATAAACAAGTAAAGCCTGTTAAGTAAAAAGACTTGACAGACTTTTTGTTTTACTATATAATTTGACCTGTAATTAAGGAGGATATTATGGCTGTTAAATTAAGATTAAAAAGAGTAGGTCGTCATAAATTAGCAATTTATAGAATTGTTGCTGCTGATTCAAGAGCACCAAGAGATGGAAGATTTATCGAAATCATTGGAACTTATGACCCTAATACTAACCCTGCAACTGTAAATGTTGAAGAAGAAAAAGCATTAGCTTGGTTAGGAAAAGGTGCTATGCCAACTGATACTGTTAGAAACATTTTCCAAAAACAAGGAATTATGCAAAAACATCACATAGCAAAAGTAGCTGCAAAAAAATCAAAAGGTGAATAATTATGAATTATGAAAAAATAATTCTTGATGCAGCGTTACCAATCGTAACTAATAAAGATTCATTAATGGTTAGACAAATGCCAAATGAGGAAGAAAAAGGATTACTATTTTTAGTAATTGCTCCTTCTAGTGATATCGCAAGACTAATCGGAAAAAAAGGAATTGTTGCTAAAGCTATAAGAGAAGTGGTTTCTATTGCTTCTAAAATAGAAGGACAAAGAATTTTTATCAAATTTGAATCTTATGATGAAGAAATTTAAGGTGTGATTATTTTCACATCTTTTTTAATAGGAGTGATTAAATGGAAAAAGTAGTCATCGGTACCATTATTAATACAAGAGGTTTAAAAGGAGAACTTAAAATTGCTTCTTCTACCTCTTTTCCTCAAGAAAGATTTAAAGAAGGAAATAAAGTAATTCTATATAATCCTTTAAACAAGAATGAAGAAGAAGTGATTATTTCTCGACATTTTGTTTATAAAAATTTTGATTATTTAGTTTTTAAAGGAAAAGAAAACATTAATTTAGTGGAAAAATACAAAACTTGGCAAATTTTAGCAGATAAAAAAGAATTAGACCAAGATAGTTTTTACTATGCTGATTTAAAAGGACTTGAAGTATATTTTGCAGGTAAATTATTAGGAAAAGTAAAAGAAGTTTTTGATTTGAATAATAGAGCAATGCTTAGAATTAGAAAAGAAGATAATAATGATTTATTAGTGATTTTTATGGATAATTTTATTGAAAGTGTTGATTTAGAAAACAAAAAAATTGTTTTAAAAAACATCGAGGGATTATTATGAAAATAACCCTTTTAACTCTTTTTCCTAAGTTCTATGATTCCTATTTTGATACTTCCATTATTAAGCGTGCATTAGCTAAAAAAAGTGTCGAAATTCAAGTTGTTAATATTAGAGATTACAGTAATGATAATAATCAAAGAGTAGATGATATTCCTTTTGGTGGTGGAAATGGAATGCTATTAAAATGTCAACCTGTTATTGACTCTTTACGTGCTGTAAAAAATAAAAATTCTAAGGTAATTTATCTAGGACCTACAGGAAAAACCTTAAATCAAAAAATTTCTCGTGAATTGTCAAAAGAAGAAGACCTTATTATTTTATGTGGACATTATGAAGGAATAGATAATAGAATACTAGATTATGTAGATGAAACTATTTCCATAGGAGATTATATTTTAACAGGAGGAGAAGTTGCTAGTTTAGTTCTAATGGATTCTATTATTAGACTTTTAGACGGTGCTATAACCGAAGCCTCACATTTGGAAGAATCCTTTGAAAATGGGCTTTTAGAATATCCTCAATATACTCAACCTAGAACATTTGAAGGAAAAGAAGTTCCTCCTATTTTATTTAGTGGTAACCACCAAGCTATTGATAAATGGAGAAAAAAAGAAAGTTTAAGATTAACCAAAGAAAAAAGACCTGACTTATTTGCTCAATATCAATTATCAAAACAAGACAAAAAATTATTAGAAGAAATAGAAGAAAATAAATCAGGAAAATGGGAAGAAAAAGCAATAGAAAATGCTCGAAAATTTACAAAAAAATAGAAAACTTGTTAGAAGACAAAACTAACGAGTTTTTTATTTATAAATATCTTTTATTGTGGTATAATTCTTTACTTATAAGAGGTGTAAAAATAAATGAAAAGAACAAAAATTATATGTACATTAGGACCTTCGAGTACTAATGAGCAAATTATTAAAGATATGTTGCTAAGTGGAATGAATGTTGCAAGATTTAATATGTCTCACGGAACTCATCAAGAACACGAAGAAAAAATGAATATGTTTAAAAAAGTAAGAGATAGTTTAAATATTCCTGCTGCCGTTCTTCTGGATACTAAAGGACCTGAAATTCGTTTGAAAGATTTTGAAAATGGTAGTGTTGTTTTAGAAGATAATCAAGATTTTATTTTGACAAGTGAAGATATTTTAGGAAATAAAGAAAAAGTCGCTATTAGTTATAAAGGCTTGCCAAATGATATTGAAGACGGTCGTAAAATATTAATTGATGACGGAAAAGTTACTTTGCAAGTAGTTTCTCATAATGAAAAAGAAATTCATTGTAAAGTTATCTATGGTGGCAAAATCAGTAATCATAAAGGGGTAAATGTTCCTTCTGTTCATCTTAATATGCCTTATTTAAGTGAAGTTGACAAAGAAGATTTACTTTTTGGAATTAAAATGGACGTTGATTATGTTGCTGCTTCCTTTGTTCGTTCTTTGGAAGATATTACTTCTATTAGAAATTTTTTAGACTATCACGGTGGAAAAAATATCAAAATTATTGCTAAAATTGAAAATCAAGAAGGAATTGATAATTTTGACCAAATATTAGAAGTTGCTAATGGTATTATGGTAGCTAGAGGAGATATGGGAGTAGAAGTAGCTTATGAAAGACTTCCAGGTATTCAAAAAAGATTTATTGAAAAATGTCGCAAGGCAGGAAAAATAGTAGTAACTGCAACTCAAATGTTAGAGTCAATGGTTAATAATCCTTCTCCAACACGTGCAGAAATTTCTGATGTTGCTAATGCTGTTTTTGACGGAACTAGTGCTATTATGTTAAGTGGAGAAACTGCTAACGGAAAATATCCTGTCCAAACAGTAAAAACAATGGCTAGAATTGCTGAAAGAGCAGAACAAGATGCTTTTGAACTTCAAGCGTATGATAGAATAAAACCAAATGTAGGAGCCAGTCATACTCAAGCTATCAGCCACGCTACTTGTATGAGTGCAGAAGACTTAAATGCAAAAGCAATTATTACGGTTACTTTAATGGGAACTACTGCTAGAAGAATTTCTAAATATAGACCTAAAGTAGCAATAGTTGCGGCAACTCCTAATCTAAAAACATATCATCAATTATCATTAGTTTGGGGTGTGTATCCTGTAATTTCATTACCTCAAAAAACAACAGATGAATTGTTTGAACACGCTATCTATTGTGCTAAAAGTAATAATTATGTTACTAATGGTGATGTTGTTGTTTTAACAGCAGGTGTCCCACTTGGAGTTTCTGGAGCAACAAATACAATAAAAGTTGCAAAAGTAGGCTTAAACGAACTTAGTTAGGAAATCTAAAAACCGTTTGATATATATATATATATATATATATGATATAATAAAAATAGGTGAGGTGTTGAAAATGAAAAAATTAATTAAATTTTTGTTAGTTGCATTAATGATTGTTCCTCTTGCAGCGTGTGATTTTTTCTATAATGGAGAAGATAAGAAAAACGAAGGTCCTGCTTGGCTAAATCAGTCATTTGTAGGAACTAATGAAGCTTCAGTTTCTCCTTTGGCTGATGCTGAAAACACAAAAAAAGAGAAAGACGTTTTATCAATTAAACTATTAGAAGGAAACAAAGGTTATTTAATCGTTAACGGTAGAGCTTATTATGGTACTTACGTAGTTGATGAAAATGATGAAAACAAAGTAACTTTTACCAGAACTGATAGAAAATGGAATGGAGTTTTGCAAAAATATGAAACTTCTAATCACAATTATTCTATTAATTTCGGGGAAAAATCACTTACTATCAATGATGAAGGTAATGAAGAAAATAAAGACATAAAACAAAATAGCGTTGTATTAAACAAGAAAAGCGATTTTGATTTTAAAAATGGATTATATGTTTCTATAGCTAGTTATTATGAAGGAGAATATGAAGCAGAAACTGGATCTACAGGATACACTTTAAAAGTAAGTGATAATGAAATATATACCGCTGATGGTTCAGATCATTTTAATTATTTAGACGTAGTTACTGTTGGAGATAATATAGTATACACATATTATAGTGATTACAACAAATCAGTAGTTGGAAGGGTAGATTTATTCTTTGTAGAGAAAAAAGGCAACCACGATGCTGAATTTGTTAATTTAGTTGGTGATTTAGATTATGTAATTTATTCTATAGAAGATGAAGGTGGTGCAGAACTTTCAAAATATTTTGATGCTCCAGTATCTGAAATGGCATTAAAGATTACTTCTGATTTAACGATGAGTGCTACAGCAATCTATGTAGAAGAATTTGAATTAGATACACTTTCAAAAATAACCGCAAATTTAAGTTTAACAATAAAAGCAGATGGCAACGTTACTTTTTCTATAACTGGTAATGATGACTATAACATATCAACTAGTGGAAAATGGTATAACATTAATTCCGGAGTTATTGTAAAACTTGACAATAAAAACTTTTTCGGTGGTATTTTTGCTATAGGTTGTTTTCCTGATTCTGTAGATGAAACTTATTCCAAATTTGTTTCTAATGGAAGAACATACCTAGATAAAGTAGAAATATTAGAAGATGATGAAATGACCACAAGATATGAAATAGGTTGGGGAGTAGAATCTGCAGCAGAATTAGAAAATTATTTTAATGAGTATAATAGTAGCAATGATTAATTATTGAGATAAGGGAAAATATTAAGGTTGATTACATTTGATTAGACTTAATATTTTCTTTTTTATATCCAATAAAAATTATGAACAATTAAAAAAAATATTTAATATATTATTGCAATAAAAAGTTAATTTTGATATGATAAATCACGTACATAAAGTACTGCATTTGGTCCGCTGTCTAAATAGATAAGAACAAACTAAGAATATATGGAAGGAGTGAATGAAGATGAATATGAAGTTAGTTGATGAAATAACATCAAAACAAATTCGTCAAGATTTACCAGAGTTTAGAGTTGGAGATACTGTTAAAGTAAATGTAACTATCAGAGAAGGTCAAAAAACTCGTATCCAAGCTTATGAAGGTTTGGTTATTGCTAGAAAGAATAGCGGAGTTAAAGAAACTTTCACAGTTAGAAAAATTTCAAGTGGTGTTGGAGTAGAAAGAACTTTCTTACTTAACAGCCCATTAATTGACAGCATCGTTGTTACTAAGAAAGGTAAAGTTAGAAGAGCAAAACTTTATTATATTAGAAACTTATCAGGTAAAGCTGCAAGAATTAAAGAAAGAAGGGACTAAGGTTCCTTTTTTTATTGTTAACAAGTTAACTTGTTGTTTACAAAAAAATAGAATTATCTTATCATATAAAAGGTGTAGATATCCTTTGTCTATCGAACAAGACTTGTATCTACACTTTTTTTATTTGATATTATTTTTAATAGATTTTAATAATAAAAAAAATATAGTATAATAAAAACTGGGGTGAGATAATGGAAGACAATAAAGAAGTATTTTATAAAAGTTCTTGGTTTAAAACTATGTTAATTTTTATTATCGTTTTTGCCATTTCCTTTGGAGCATTAAAAACAACTATTATGCCAGTTTTTGTTGACGGGAGTAGTATGTATCCAACTTTGTCAAATTTAGATTATGGTATTAGTGATAGGGCTTTATATAAAATCGACGGTTTAGATAGATTTGATATTATTATTTTCTCTTACAAAAATAGTACGCTTGTTAAAAGAGTTATCGCTCTTGAAGGAGAGCATTTAACTTATTCAGAAGGAGTTTTAAAAATCAATGATAAAGTTGTAGAAGAAACTTTTATTAAAGATGCCGCTAAAAAAGCAACTACACAAGACTATGGAGATATTGATATTGTTGTTCCTAAAGGAGAAGTTTTTGTTATGGGAGATAATAGATATTCAGGAAAATCTTTGGATTCTCGTTTCTTCGGAACTATAAAAGAAAGTAAAATCAAAAGTGTAGGTATTCTAAAAATAGGAAAATGTAAATCCATAAAAAATGAAAAATGTACCGGTATTAGTTTTAAATGGCCTAAGAAAGCAAAATAACTATAAGAAAGTAATTTCTTTAGTTATTTTTATTAAAAAGTAAAAATGAATTTATAAAAAATATCAGGAAAATATGCTTTACTCGGTAATATATAAATAAGAGTTCTAAATATTAAGAAAGAAAATTAGCAACTTATAGATACATTTTTGCAAATAAAGAAAGGAAAATTATGATTTGATAAAAACTTATAGAATAGCTAAATAAGTAGGTAAGAAACTTTTATATAAAAAAAGGGAGAAACAATGGATAACATAAATAAATATAGTGAAACTATTTTTGAAAATATAAAACATATAGATGATAATGGATTAGAGTTTTGGTATGCTAGAGAATTAATGTTGGCATTAGAGTATAAAAGATGGGATAAGTTTTGCAATGTAATAGGAAATGCCAAAACAGCTTGTGAAAAAAGTAATAATGTAATATCAAACCATTTTTCCCAAGTGGGAAGAATGGTTGAAATAGGTTCAAAAACATCAAGAAATATTATAGATTTCAAATTATCTAGATATGCTTGCTATTTAATAGTACAAAATGCAGATCCTAGAAAAGAAACCGTCGCCTTAGGACAAACCTATTTTGCTATTCAAACAAGAAAACAAGAAATAACAGAACAAGAATATGATTCTT
>CAYTZW010000027.1:0-13488 GCA_964442785.1 uncultured Erysipelotrichaceae bacterium | reverse complement strand
CCTACAACATCATATAACAAAAAAGAAGCAAAAAATGTCAAAAAAAGGCAAAAATAAAAAAATATGCAAGGGGTGTGATTTGCATATTCTTTTAATCTATTGCGAAATTAGTTATGTGCTTTTTGATGTTTTTTTATAATGATTATTTCTAGTGCTAATATAGCAGAGATAAATATCATTGAAACAAATAATAAATAATTAGGTTTAATTTCATTATAATGATTTAGAATATTTGATGAAGAAAGCATTAAAGCTTTTTCTTCCTCTTTTTCATTTTTAGATAGACCTTGATGCAAATTTAAAGTAATATTTTCACTTTCTGTGCTTAAATTAATTGTTTCTGTTTTTAAATACAATGACATACAATTTTCTTTACTTATCTTTACATAAAGTTGTACTTCTCCAACAAGTCCTTGAGGACTTACAATTGGATAATAGAAGAATTCATCAAAAGTCTTTTTGACACCATAATTATCAAAAGCCAAATCTAAATTATTATCATAATTTGATGTTCTTCCTATAAAATAAGTAACAGAGCCTTCATTATAAATTGATTTAATACTATCATAATTAAAATTATCAAATGTAATAATACTTTTGTTGACAACTATATCACAAAGTTCTTCTTCAAGATAGAAACCTTCTATTTCAAATTCATACGTTCCAAAATAACCTGCATCCTTTATACCCTCTATTACAAAATCCATTCCCCATTGAAGAGAAGCAGTATAACCTTTATTATAAGCTTCATCAATTGTGAAATAATTAGGATTTTCAGCAAAACCATAAACAGCAACTTCTCCTTCAGTTGCTAAGCATCCGTCAGGGTAAAATACCATTGAAAATGATGTTGTACCAATCGTAATATATTCCATAATAATCTCTGTTCCATAAGGTAATAACAAATCATTTGAATTATATAAATCAATATATTGAATAACATTATTATATACCGTTTTTAATCTTGGAACAAAAATAGCCAAAACATAACAAGCTGTAGTATCAGAATAAGAAACTTCTATATTCCATAAACCTTCTGCCAATTCTATCTTATTTCCTGCAGAAAGAGAAAAAGTTTGATATTGATTATTTCTATTATATCCATTTATTACGGCATTTGTATTACCATTTACTGAAACATTTGCAGTTTTTTTGTCTATTTTTATAACACTTGACGAACTATCATAAACAGTATCATCTACTTTTATTTTCCCTGTTTGATCTTCTACTGTAATTTTAAATCTAAAGCCACTATAAACAGTTCCGTATGGATACTCTATAGTATAGTTCATAAAAACATAATATAGATTTGCCTCAGATATAGAAACTGTTGAATCACTTTTCACATTAAATCTTTTAGAACTATCCTCATTAAAAATAGTTAAATCATTACATTCATATTTAAAAGTACCTGAATTACTATTTCCTGCTTCAATTATTGGAACTTGTACCGTAGAAGGAATAGTGTCCAGTGTAAGTTTATTAGGAAGGTTAGTGTATTTACCAACATACTCAAAATTAGGTATTGTTAATTCACTATGATGATATGTTTGTCCATTAAAATACATTACAGGGTCAAAGATGATAATGTTATAAAAAGTGCCGTCTGTTGATGTTAAGTGATAAAAACCTTCATTTAATGTTAATGTTTTACAATTTGAACTCAATTCTTCATTTACCTCTCCCATTGTTAAGCTATATCCTACTATACTAGAAAAATAATAATGATTAGCACTAACATCTACGATATGATGTCCAAATATAGTTATAAGTTCCATATTTTGCTGAACTCCATTAATTCCTGCAGGAAAATCACAATAAAAATCGTCATCTGATGCTAATTCCTCAAGATCTAATGGGTCAGAACCGTCTAACAAGTCAATAGTAAGTCCTTCTGCTTCAGTTCTTATTGAATTATTATTGATTAAAATAACGTTTAAAAATAATGCAATAAGACCAAAAAATATTATTACGTTGATTTTCTTTATTCTATTCATAAATAACACCCCCAAGATTACGCCTTTTATACAAAAAGTGCATATCCTTTTTACAATGTCCATTATATATATATATATAAATGCAACTTTTCAAAATTACGAAAAAGTTTATATATCTTTAGATATATAACTGTATTAAAAGATGCTTTTTACAATTATTTATAATCTGCAAATCAAAAAAATATGCAAAGGGTGTAATTTGCATATTCTTTTAATCTATTGTAAAATTAGTTATGTGCTTTTTGATGTTTTTTTATAATGATTACTTCTACTGCTAATAAAGCAGAGATAACTATCATTGAAACAAATAATAAATAATTAGGTTTAAACATATTTTCTTTAACAACAATATTAGATGAAGTTAAGAGTATTGGTTCAGACATCATTTGTTCATCAGGCGTATTTTCAAGATTAAAATTTATTGTTAAAGTATCTGTACTATTTATTGTAATTGCTTCAGATATTAAAGTATAAGATGGTAAATTATCACTTTCAATTTTAATATAAAGGCAAACATCTCCTGATAGTCCTTGAGGACTTTGTCTGAGCTCAGAGAAGAATTCATCAAATGACTTTTTAACACCATAACTAGCAAATGCTGTTTCTAATTCAGTATGACCTCTTTGTCCCATAAAATAAGTAACAGTCCCATTTTCATAATTAGTCTTTAAAGGATTAGAACTATTAAAAGTATAAGTGATTATTCCTTCACTGAGAGTTGCACTTGAAAATAACGAGTTAAATATTGGAGGCTTAATTTTAAATCTAAATATTAAATTACTATTTTCACTTGTACCATATGAATAAGGAGTATTACTATATTTAGAAATAGTCGAAACATTTCCTGCCATATCTGATCCCATATTAAATATCCATAAATAATAAAGAGTACCGGTATCATCTGTTACAATAGGTGCATAAACTTCAAGATAAAGAGTATTGCCAAGTGTGTAATAGTCATCAAGAAGTGTTCCATTAAAACTGCTGCTACTAGTCGACCAACCATACTGATAAAGAGAAGTATTACAATTACCACATAAAGTATCATTAACTGTATAATAAGAAGAAACATTTGGATCGTTTAAATTGACATTAATTTTTTCTCCTGAAATTGGATAGTCTCTGCTTGAAACTGTCCAAGATGGTGATGTAAAATCCATTGTAATATTAGCAACAGTATTATTTCCCGCTAGATCCCAAGCATTCACTGTATATACTCCTTCAGAATTTAATGTATAAGTATTCTCAGACCCACGAGTTATATATTTTAAAGTGCCGCTAGTATTTTTATATTCATAAATACTATAATAATCAAATCCTATATTATCAGAAAATGATAACACACAGTTGTTAAAATAAACTCTATCTGTATCATAAATGGTAGAATTTCCACAAGATATAACAGGAGCAATTGTATCAACAATTAAATAACCTGTTGCTACATTACCTGATGCATCGACAACTGTTATTGTATAACTTCCGTCATCTCTTAAATAAGGATATGTGTTAGAAAAAGTATATGAAGTCCCTGATATTTCCATTTCATAACTGGAATCACCTGAAATAGTAAATGATGCTAATTCGTCATTATCTTCAAAAACTAATTCCCTGCAAAAATATTTATAATAAGTTACGGTTGTTGTTAGAGTAACATCTTCCAATCCATTACATTTAATACTAGGTGCAGTTTGATCTCGATATTCTTCAGTAATATATAATTCCAAAAGTTCAGACGTGCTACTAGTAACTGAAATTTTAATACTCATTGATCTTTCTGCTTCACCTAATTCTTCAGTCAAATCTGCATCAGTTAAATTAATCTCATATGTTCCAGTAGGTAAAGTAATACTAGATTTTCCAACTTCACTATAAGATTTACCTATACCATTACCACTTATACCAATATAATCTCCTGCAAATGATATAGTTCCACCAAAAGTGGTATCTGTTAAATCATAATAAGCATTAGGGTTAGCAGCAGGATAATAAGAATTGCTGCCTATCGTAACATAAGTATCCCCCATTTTATTTATATTTGCTTTAACTTGCGTCGAATAAATAAAAATACCTATAAATGCCAAAATAAACGAACATATTATTATTTTTATTTTCATTATTCCTTTCATATATAACACCCCCACAGATTACATCTTTTACAAGTATGTATCCTTTTACAAGGTCAATTATATATATATATATATATATAAATCAAACTAAAACAATTTTAATGCTCGTTTATATATCTTTAGATATATAAGATGAATTATTGAGATGACAAAATAAAAAGCTTTAACTTTTGGTTATTCCATCTAGTTAAAAGCTTTTAATGATTTTTATTTTACTATTGTTAAAGTTTTTTTAGACTTAGTCAAAACTTCACAACCTTCACTCGTAACAACAACATCATCTTCAATTCTTACTCCACCAAGTGAAGGAACATAAATTCCTGGTTCTATTGTAAATACCATATTTTCTTCTAAGGTAGTTTCTGATGTTAAATATATTCCTAATTCATCGTGAATTAAAAGTCCTATTCCGTGTCCTGTTGAATGTGTGAAATATTCTCCATATCCTTTAGAAGCAATATAATCTCTAGCAGCTTTATCAACTTCTTTAGCTTTAATTCCTGGTTTTACCACTTTTATTGCTTCCAAATTAGCTTGTAAAACGGTATCATATATTTCTTTCATTTTCTTATTATTTACTTTTCCAACAACTATCGTTCTTGTTATATCAGAACAATATCCTTTGTATTTTGCACCAAAATCGATAGTAACAAAATCTCCTTCGACAACTTTTTTATTAGTTGCAACTCCGTGTGGCATAGAACCATTTTTACCACTTACAACAATAGTTTCAAAAGAAGGACATTCAGCACCTAATCTTCTCATTGTATTATCGACAAATTCTTTAATTTCAAGTTCCTTTAATCCTGGTTTTACAAATTTTAAAATTTCTTTAAAGGTTTGGTTTACTATCGCCACAGCTTTTTTTATGTACAATAATTCCATATCATCTTTGACTGCCCTTGCGTTAACTAAATTAATAGGTTTCATTTTGACATTAGTTTGGCTTATTAAGGAATTATAAAGATTAACACGCATATTATGGTCTTCAAATCCTAATTCTTTGATTTCTTCATTTTTTAAAACTTCAGCAACTTTTTGATAAAAATCACGAGTAAATAAAACAACTTTTATATCTTTTGTTTCTTTTAATGCTCTTTCATAATATCTAGCATCAACAAATAAATAAACATTGTAATTTGTTAATATAACGTATGTATCATCTGTTTCATCTCTAAATCCTGTCAAATAAAATTTATTTTCCATCGAAGTTAAAAATGCACCTTTTAATTTTTGTTCTTTAAGTATTTCTCTATATCTTGTAATTCTACCTTTCATTTATCTCACCTACATTACCATTATAGACTTTTAAAGATGTTTTAGCAAACAAAAAGGCTATTTATTAATAAAGAGCATTTTTTCATCAAAAAAAGAAAACCTTACAAGATTTTCTTTAATTTGTTTTTTTATTTGAATGATACTTCAATCATTTTATTATCACATTTTGCTTTTATAGAAGCAATGATAGTTGCGGCATCAAGAGGTGTGGGGTCTTTTTTGCTAACAATCGCTCTTATTGTATTATTTTTCACTTGTACAAAAGCGGTTTTGTATCCTAAATTTTCAATAACTCCTTTTAACTCTTTTTCTAAATCTCTAATTTTATTAAGATTAGAAATATTGTTAAGAGCATTTACTTTTGCTTCATTAGTTTCTTCGCTTGAAAAAACAATATCTTCTTGTTCTGAAACATAAAGTTCATATTCACTTTCTTTTTCTAATTCCAAGGATACAAAATAAGCATTTTCCCCTTCTTCAACACTCACACTCACTTCTAAACCATTATCGCTTTCTGGGGTAATCGAAAATGGTGCAATCACATAATAAACTCCTAAAACTAAAGTTAAACTAAACAATGAAATAAAAGCCAATAATTTCTTATTCATATATTTCCTCCGTTATTATTATATATTCATAGAAAAGAAAAAATATGACTAAATGTGTTACAAAAATTTCTTCTTAGAAAGCAATTCTTTTGATATAAAATTTTCTTCATCAAGCAAATTTTCATCATTTATTATATAATTTTCCTTATCACGATACAAATCATTACGATGATGTACTTTTACTTTATAATTTCCTTTTTTATTATCTCTTGAAATCAAAAAAAGTTTCCATTGATTATCAAATGTCAAAAGATAATAAATTTGATAAAAAATCAAAAAAATGTAAATAATCCATTGTGGACTATTGCTAGTAGCAACAATTAAAAACAAAAAAACATTAAAAGATATTAAAGATATTAAATACATTGATTTTTTCTTGGGAAAAAATTTATCAAGTATACATTTTAAAATTACCGAACCGTCCAAAGGATAAATAGGAAGTAAATTAAAAATCAAAATAAGAAAATTAGCTTCCATTGCATTAACTTTAGCCACATACGATAAAAATCCTATTTCAAGCAAAAATTTCAATAAAATATTATTAACAAAAAACATCAAAGGACCTGCTAAAGCGACAAGTAATTCAATATTTGATTTTCGATAATTTGTTCCATTAATAGAGGCTTGAAAACCAAAAGGAAGCATTTCTATTTTTTCAACATTCAATTTTAATATTTTAGCCATTATAATATGTCCTAATTCGTGAACAAAAGAAAGTAAAAAAAAGATAAAAAAAGGTTTATATCGACCTGATATTAAAATGATTATTAATGTCGGAATTACCAAAAAATTAATGGAAAACTTAGGCAAAAAATTCTTCATATCTAATTTGTTTTCCATTTTTCTCAAAGATTACTTTAAAAGAAGTACTTGAAGCAACTATATCATCTTCATCTACTCTATCCATATTTTGAATTAAGACTTCAGATAATAGAGAATAAGTAGCATTTATACCCTTATCATATTGAATAACCATTGTATAGCCTGTTTTATCCGCTGACAAAAAGGTAACCGTTCCCTCTCCAAGAGCGATTATTTTACCATTCCCAGTTTCATATAAGTCATTTCCTTTTGATAAATAACTATTAATATTAGCAACTTCTTTATCATCATTTTTGTAAGTGATTTTTAAAAAATCTAGACCTACCGTTTCATCAATAAAAGAAGCAATATTACTATTAACTTTACCAAAATTAATATTAATTCCTAACTTATCATTAAAATTAGAAGCTCTATTATTGTCTTTTGTATAAATTAATACGGATAAACAAACTGCTAAAATACCCAATAAAGACATTGATAACTTATAAAAAACTTTCTTCATTTTTTCTCACCATTAAAACAATATGACAAAGTTTTCTAATTTATACATTCAAAATTATTAATTCCATAAGTTTTAAAAGTATCCGATAATTCTAATTTTTCACTATCTGATAAATTCCTATTTTCTAACCATACAGCACAAGGTAAATGCGTTGTCTTTTTTTGTTGAATTATTTCAAGTCTTGCTCTTAAATCTGTAATCAAAGTTGGAAAAGAAACTGAATTATCACAAATAAAATTAATATAACCAGCCATTCCTTTAATTCTAATTGAATTTTTCATTAATATCACCTCATAAAAGTTTAAAACAAAGAAAGTAAAAAAAATGTCAAATTAACTTATTTTCTTTAAAAGAATAATAATCTTTTCCAATTATCAAATGGTCTAATAAAGGAATATTCATTAATTTACCAATTTCATCTATTTGCAAAGTAGTACTTATATCTTCTTTACTTGGTTTGGTGTTCAAAGAAGGGTGATTATGCAAGCAGACAATTTTACTAGCTCCTAATTTTAAAGCATAAGTAAAAATCAGTTTTGGATCAATTACAATAGAATCATTAGTTCCTTTAAATAAAACTTTTTCCTGTAAAAGATTATTTTTTATATCTAAAAATAAAACTAAGAATTTTTCTTGTATATTATCATTTAAAAAATCCTTATAATAATTAAAAATGGCCAAAGGGCTACAAAAAGAAATTTTTTCTTTATCAACTCTTTTATTAATTCTTTTACAAAATTCAAAGACTGCTAAAATTTTTATTGCTTTAACCTTATTAATACCTTTAATTTTTAATAGACTATCTAAAGATAAATTTCCTTTATGAAACAAAGATAAAACTTCTAAGGATAAATCTAAAACGCTTTTATTCTTACTTCCTGTTCTTAAAATAAGAGCAATCAATTCTTGATTATTTAAAGATTCTACACCTTGAATTAAGGCTTTTTCTTCTGGTCTTTCATTAAAGGGAACCTCTTTTATTAGCATTACTCCCACTCAATTCCATAATTATTACTCAACTTTAATTTACCTTTTGTTGATTTATATAATTTATAAACCGCAATAGTTATTAAAGCGATAGCTCCTGCTGCTAAAACCGTAGTTAAAGCAGGTACTACTTTTCCTTTTACCTCATTCATTTCTAACGCACTCAACTCTTTCATTTTATCCCTCCTGATTATTAATTGACCATTAAAAATAAAAATCCTAAAAAAAATTACAAAAGATGACATATTATACAAATTTAAAATATTAAAATGACTTTTTAGGAATTATATTATATAATTAAAAACGTAAATAACTTAAAAGAGGTGGATATAATGTTTTGGTTATGGCTTATCATTTCAATCATTGTGGGATACTTAATGGGTTCTATTCCTGTTTCTTTGATTGTTTCCAAAAAACTATTCAAATTTGACATTCGTGATTATGGTTCTAAAAATATGGGTGGAACAAATGTAGGTCGTGTAATGGGGAAAAAATGGGGCGTTATCGTTGTCTTCCTTGATGCTGTCAAAACTTTTTTGCCAGTTTTAGTCGTTTCCTTACTTGCTAAAGATATCAAAAATTACCAAATAATCGTTTACGCAACAGGATTTGCTTCCCTTCTTGGACATTGTTATCCAATTTTTGCAGGATTTAAAGGTGGTAAAGCGGTTGCCTGTTCTTATGGTTTTATATTAGCAACTAACATTTGGCTTTTCTTAACGACAACAATTATCTTCTTTATCGTACTTTATGCCAAAAAATATGTTTCTTTAGGAAGTATTTTATCTGTATTTTTTGCCTTTGTTTTAAGTCTATTTTATCCATTTAATACTTCAATGAATTTCTTACCTTATAATTTAGCGTATTCATTTACTTTACTTATGGTTTTCTTATTTGTTCTTTATCGACATCGTAAAAATATAGTCAAAATTCTTAGACACGAAGAAAATAAAGTTAGTTGGTTATAATATTAAAGTATCATTTATTTGATACTTTTTTTTATAAAGAATTAACAATAATATCTTTTTTAAACAAAACAAAAAATATTTTTGATATAATAGTTTATAAGGTGATTTAGATGTTAAAACAAAAAGAGTTAAATGATTTATATAATAAGTGTAACAACAATATTGAACTACTTGCTCAAGTAATTCGCCAAAAATATGACAAGCCAGGAAATCAATCTTTGTCTAATGTTTTTTCGATAGCCAGAAATATGGGAGTTCGTGTTATTTTATCCGATTTTGAAGATGATACTACTCAATTAATTACCAATAAAGAGAATGAAAAAGCTTACATTACTTTAAAATATGATGAAAATATTGAAAGATTAAGACATAATACTGCAACGATGCTTTATTTACTTCTAACCAAAAAAGGAAGTAAACCTGAAGTAATTTATAAAAAAGAAGGCTCCCAAAACTTAGATGAAGCAAAACATTTTTCAAGTTGTCTTTTGATGCCAAGTAAAGAATTACAAAACATTGTTTATGAAAAAGATGAAAATAATAATTTCAAATATTTAGATGAATATGGATTTTTACCTTGGGAAAACATTCTTTACATTGCAGCCCATTTTGGAGTGGATTTTTCCTCTTGTGCAAAAAGAATTTTTAACGTAACAAATAACATAAAAGGCATTAATTCTAAAGAAGACTTAAAGAAAAAACTGGAAAATAAAAAGAATTATATTAGTAAAAGAAAAGAACTAATACCAGATTATAGTCAAATTCAAATAGAATTTAAGAAAGATTTAATTGATAATATGCATTATGTAAAACCAAGCAGAATAAATGAAGCCATAAAAGAAAATATGATTAAAGAATCTGCTAAACAATTTGGACGTCAAGAAGGAATAACCGATTTTCGTTTTTTAAATAAATTTTTGAATTTTGAAAGTTTAAAAGGAAATAATTTTTATGAAGAAAAAAAGAAAGAATTAATTGAAAATAAATTGAACGAAAACCAACGAATTGCGATTGGTAACTATCAAATGCTTAAATTACTTACTACTAATCTTAATGAAAACTATAATGAAGAAGAACTAGATTTTATTCCCTTACGTTATACTGAAATAACAGCTTTACGTTTTCCTAAAAACAAACTACAAGACTTTAAAAATAATATTCGTTTATTTCAACAAGGAGAAATTGGATACGCTACAATGTTAAAAAATTTAACCGAAGATAAACAATTAGATATCTATGGTGTTGATAAAATATTAGAAAATTTCATTAATATTTCTCCTGAATTATTAAGTGAAATGAATAAAAAACTCTATCAATTTGCTTTAAACATTCGCTTTACCCCTGGAGAATTTAGAGGAAAAAATGTCGAAGTGTTATCAAATGATAAAGAAAAAATGAAAGTTTCTGAAGTTATTGATGTATATCGAGATACTATCGCTTGGTGTAACAAGGCTAAACAACTTGTTAAAAAAGCAGAAGTAATCTCCCAAACAAAATACATTGAAGATTTAAGTTTACTAATGAAAGATATATGGAAAATACAACCTTTTAGAGACGGTAACAAAAGAGTAACCAAAACTTTACTAAACTATATGTTAAGTTTTAAAAATTTACCAAGTGTTTTCGTAGATAATAACAACCTAACTCAAAAACATATAAATGCACTTGTTGCACTTGCTAATGAAGAAAATCCTTCAAAAGAAAGTATAAATAACTATAGTGATGTAATATATGATTGTATTTGTAACTCTTTTCCTTACTTCTATGATAAAAAAGAATTAATGAAACAACCTCATACAGGAATTAAAAAATATCGTTCTTGAGATTTTAAAAGACGCAAACTGTCAAAAAACTCTTGTGAATTTCATAGGAGTTTTTTATATATCTAAAGATATATAAGATTTTAACTATTATTTTTTTATTTGCCTCTTATATATATATATATATATATAATAATACTCGTGAGAAAAGATATGTACTTTTTGGTATAAAAAGACGTAATCTGGGGGGTGTTATTTATGAAAGGATCAAAGAAATTATTTTTATATTTCCTATTTGGAATGGTTGTCTTCTTTTTTGCTTGTTTAGTCAATACAAAAATTGAATTAACCAATGTTGAGGCTGCTTCGGTTACTACTTGTATTATCGGTGAAGACGGTGAATGTGATACAACTCCTGTTTGGTACACAAGTAATGTTTCTTCTGTCAATATGGGTACTTCTGTATACGTTAAATTAACAAGTACCGGAAGTATTGCAAGTTATAGTAGTAGCACCTACTATAAATATGGCTGGTCTACTAGTAGCAGTTCTTCTCCTTCTACTTGGTTAACTACTTTTAGTAGTCAAACTAAAACAATAGTATCGTTCTACGCTACCGCTCCAACTGTTACTAGTAATACTACGTATTATTTATGGATTTATAATCAAGGTGCAGATACTTCAGGTAATGTATCTACTTTTAGTGGTAAAACACCTTACTACAGTGGTACCACTGCTGGTAGTTATGTAAAATACCAATATACAGTAAATTATGCTGATAGCAATGCTCCTGTTTGGTATACCGAAGATACAGATGAAATTGATATGGGAAGTTCCGTTTATTTTGAATTAACTGATGACATTAGTTTATTTGGATATTCATCTGCTTCATCTTATTATAAATATGGCTGGTCCACTAGTTCTAGTTCAAGCCCTACTTATAAAACAACTTTTTCTTCTACCACTTCTACTAAAGTATCTTTTTACGCAACTGCTCCAACTGTAACCAGTGATACTACATATTACTTATGGATTTATGAACAAGGGAAAGATAGTTATGGAAATGTAGCTACTTTTAGTGGTAAAACACCTTACTATAGTGGTACTACTTATACTTCTTACGTAAAATATAAATACACAGTTAAATTTGTAGATAGCACTGCTCCTGTTTGGTATACAAGTAATGTTTCTTCTATTAATTCAGGTTCTTCCGTTTATGTAGAATTAACTGATGAAACTGCTTTATGGGGTTATGGATCTGCCAAAACATATTACAAGTATGGTTGGTCAACAGCTAGTGGTACTAATCCTTCAGTATGGTCAACTGTCTTTAATGCTGCCAATTCTACTGAAGTATCTTTTTATGCAACTGTCCCAACTGTAACTAGTGATACTACTTACTACTTATGGATTTGCTACCAAGGAAAAGATGCTGCTGGTAATGTTGCTACTTTTAGTGGTAAAACTCCTTACTACAGTGGTACTCTTTATTCTTCATATGTAAAATATCAATATACAGTAATAGCGGGAGATACTACAGCTCCTACTATTACTTGTGGAACTAGTTTATCTACTACTAGAACTTACAAAAATAGTTCTTGTTCTTTAGTTTTCAGTGATAATAAAAATCTTGCCTCTTACACAATAAGCGGTGCTAAATCTGCTTCAGGTACCATATCTGGAACAAGTTATACTTATGGAACTTTATCAACTGCTGGTGCTTATACAATAGTAGTAAAAGATGCTGCTGGTAATAGTAAAACTGGATATTTAACTCTTGATTTTACTGCTCCTGTTATGAGAGTAGGTTCTTCAAGTGGTACTGCTCTAACTGCAGGTTCAACTTATTATTATAACAGTAATAAAACTTTCTATTTCTCTGATGCTTTATCAGGATATTATAGAATACTTCATGATTATGAAACAGCACCTCAAGACGGAGTATTTTATTCAACTGCTACTTCTTATACTTTGAATATGGAAGTTAAATACACTATAACTGTTTATGATTATGCTGGTAATAGTGCGAAATTTTATATTGTTATTGATAAAACTGCTCCTACTATTACTTGTGGAGGAACAACATTATCATCATCTTCAAGTTCTCCTACTTATAAAACTGCTAATTGCTCTTTAGGAGCTACTGACAACTTTTCTTTAAGTGGTTATGACATAAAAATTGATGGAAGTTGGTCTGATAAAGCAGCGAGTGCTTCAGGAACAAGTGATACATTTTATACC
The DNA here is from genome assembly GCA_964442785.1 of uncultured Erysipelotrichaceae bacterium. Classification (GTDB taxonomy): domain Bacteria; phylum Bacillota_I; class Bacilli_A; order RFN20; family DUOF01; genus SIG223. The sequence goes on along the minus strand of CAYTZW010000027.1, from coordinate 199 downwards.
TTATCTTCTGAAGGAGTTTATGAAATAACTGTTGAAGATACTGCTGGTAATAGTACTACAGGATATTTAACTTTAGATAAAACCGCTCCTGTTATGAGAGTTGGTTCTTCAAGTGGTACTGCTTTAACTGCAGGTTCAACTTACTATTATACCGCTAATAAAACTTTCTATTTTTCAGATGCTACTTCTGGATATTATA
>CAYTZW010000026.1:0-17325 GCA_964442785.1 uncultured Erysipelotrichaceae bacterium | reverse complement strand
ACATAGTCAGCGTGTCCTGGACAGTCAACGTGAGCATAGTGTCTAGTTGCTGTTTCATACTCAACGTGAGCTGTATTGATGGTTATACCTCTTGCTTTTTCCTCAGGTGCTCCATCGATTTGATCATAAGCCATCTTCTTAATAGATGGGTTATTCTTTGCTAATACTGTAGTAATAGCTGCTGTTAATGTTGTTTTACCATGGTCAACGTGTCCAATAGTACCAATATTAACGTGGCTTTTACTTCTGTCAAATTTTTCTTTTGCCATAGTTAATTTTTTCCTCCCTTATAATAACTGACATAATAATAATTTATTTGAAGAATAAAATCAAGTATTTTACTCTCCACCATTATTCTTTTTCATAATTTTTTCTGAAATTGATTTAGGTGCTTCCTCATATTTAGCAAATTGCATTACATAAGAACCTCTACCTTGAGAGAAAGAACGTAAATCAGTTGCATAACCGAACATTTCAGCAAGTGGAACAAAAGCTCTAATGATTTGAGCATTTCCTCTAGCGTCCATAGATTCAATTTTACCCCTTCTAGAGTTTAAATCACCAATTGCATCTCCCATATATTCTTGTGGAACAGTAACTTCAACGTCCATTACTGGTTCAAGTAATACAGCATCACATTTTTTAGCAGCTTCTTTTAAAGCCATAGATGCAGCGATTTTATAAGCCATTTCAGATGAGTCAACATCGTGGTAAGAACCATCAAATAAAGTAGCTTTAACATCAATAACAGGATATCCTGCAATCATACCATTTTCCATAGCATTTACAAGACCATCACAAGTAGGTTTAATATATTCACGAGGAACAACTCCACCAACGATATTATCTACAAACTCAAATCCTTTACCAGGGTTAGGTTCAAATTTAATCCAAACGTGTCCATATTGTCCACGACCACCAGATTGACGAACATATTTTCCTTCACATTCACTAGTTTTTCTTATAGTTTCTCTATAAGCAACTTCTGGTGCTCCTACATTTGCTTGAACATTAAACTCTCTTTTTAATCTATCAACGATGATATCAAGGTGTAATTCACCCATACCAGCAATGATAGTTTGTCCAGTTTCAGCATTTGTATGTGCTTTGAATGTTGGGTCTTCTTCAACTAATTTTGATAAAGCAATAGTTAATTTATCTTGATCAGCTTTTGATTTAGGTTCAATAGCTTGTTCGATAACTGGCTCTGGGAATTCCATTTTTTCAAGAATGATAGGATTACTTTCAGTACATAAAGTATCTCCAGTTGTTGTATTTTTAAATCCTACAGCTGCAGCAATATCTCCTGAATATACTTCACTGATTTCTTCTCTTTTATTAGCGTGCATTTGAACTAATCTTCCAATTCTTTCTTTTGCACCTTTTGTAGAGTTGTAAACATAAGAACCACTTGTCATAGTTCCAGAATAAACTCTAATAAATGTTAATCTTCCAATAAATGGGTCAGTCATAATTTTAAATGCTAATGCTGCAAATGGTTCATTATCACCAGGTTTACAAGCAACTTCATTACCATTTTCATCAGTTCCTTTAATACTTGGAACATCAACTGGTGAAGGTAAGTAGTCAATCATAGCATCTAATACTTTTTGAATACCTTTGTTCTTATAAGCAGAACCACCCAAAACTGGGAAGAATTCACCTGAAATAACAGCTTTTCTAATAACAGCTTTAATTTCAGGAATTGAAGGTTCTTCACCTTCTAAGACTTTCATCATAAAGTCATCGTCAAATTGAGCTAACTTTTCAAGCAATTCAGCTCTTAAAGTTTCAATTTTTTCAACATAATCAGCAGGAATTTCTTCCTCTGTCATTTTAATACCTAAATCATCGTGATAAATTGTTGCTTTTCTTTCGATAACATCAATTACACCACGTAATTGGCTTTCAAGACCTATTGGATAAAAAATAGGGTGAGCATTAGCACCAAGTCTTGTATGTAATGATTTTACACACATATCAAAATCAGCACCAATAGCATCTAGTTTGTTAACAAATACGATACGAGGAACTCCATATTTAGCTCCTTGTCTCCAAACAGTTTCAGTTTGAGGCTCAACACCATTCTTACCATCAAGAACAGCAACAGCTCCATCTAAAACTCTTAATGATCTTTCTACTTCAACAGTGAAATCAACGTGTCCTGGAGTATCGATGATATTAATTCTATGTTCTTTCCAAACAGCAGTAGTAGCAGCAGAAGTAATAGTTATACCTCTTTCTTGTTCTTGTGCCATCCAGTCCATAGTAGCAGTACCATCGTGGGTTTCTCCAATTTTATGAGTCTTTCCTGTGTAGTAAAGAATACGTTCAGTTGTTGTGGTCTTACCAGCATCAATGTGAGCCATAATACCAACGTTTCTTGTTTTCTCTAATGAAATACTACGAGACATCTTTAATTTTCCCTCCTTTATTAATTCCAATTAAAGTGAGCAAATGCTTTATTTGCTTCTGCCATTTTGTGAGTGTCATCACGTTTCTTAACAGATGCTCCTGTTCCTTTAGAAGCATCAATGATTTCGTTAGCTAATCTTTCGTCCATATTCTTTTCATTTCTTAATCTTGAATAATTAACTAACCAACGTAAACCTAAAGTAATTCTTCTAGCTTGGCTTGTTTGAACTGGAACTTGATAGTTAGCTCCACCAATACGTCTTACTTTTAATTCAAGTGAAGGCATAATGTTATTTAATGCTTGTTCAAATACAACCATAGGATCTTCTCCAGTTTTTTCTTTAACTAAGTCAAATGCAGAATAAAGAATTGTTTGAGCAGTTCCTTTTTTTCCATCTAACATAATTCCATTAATTAATTTAGTAACTAATTTAGATTTGTATACTGGATCAGGTAAAACATCTCTTTTAGGTGTATTTCCTTTTCTTGACATATTTATATTCTCCTTTCTTAAAATCTATTAAATATCTTATTTGCTTGCTTTTGGTTTCTTAGCACCATATAAAGAACGTCCTTGCTTTCTGTTATTAACTCCAGCACAGTCCATAGTTCCTCTGATAATGTGGTATCTAACTCCTGGTAAATCCTTAACACGTCCACCTCTGATTAATACAGCAGAGTGCTCTTGTAAGTTATGACCAATTCCACCAATATAAGCAGTAACTTCAATTCCATTGCTTAAACGAACTCTCGCATATTTTCTTAAAGCAGAGTTAGGTTTCTTTGGAGTCATTGTAGCAACTCTGGTACAAACCCCTCTCTTTTGAGGTGAAGTTGTCTTAATTGGTCTTTTCTCTAAGGCATTGTATCCTTTACCTAAAGCAGGTGATTTAGACTTAACAACGCTTTTTGATCTTCCACTTCTAACTAATTGATTAATTGTAGGCATTCCTATTTCCTCCTTTAAATTTTTGCAACACACAAATCCGGGTGTTCCAAATACTCCAATATTCTATAACAGACAAGAAAAAAAGTCAACATTTTTTGACTTTTCCACACCTTTAATTAGTAATCGTTTCTTTTATAGTTAGATAAATTATTTACAACAACTTTTGTTTTCTTCATTTTCCAAATATCTTCATTTAATTTTTCAATATCTTTTTTTAGTTTTTCCTTTTTATCGATATCTTTCATATTAATTTTTGATGCTTTATCTATATAATTTAATAATTTATCATAATTATCAAAACCCATATTATTTTCTATGACATCTACATCTGATGAAAGAATAGTTTGCGTAAATATATCCTTATGGTCATTTAAAAGTTCTTCAAATAATTCCATAAATCTAAAAAATTTATTTCTATCTTCTTTATAAAAAACTAAATTGCTACCTAAATGATAATTATTATTAGAAATCTTACGAGCAGTACTTTCAACTATAACTTCGTTTAAAATATCTTCATATTTATCCCTATCACTAATACTATGACCCACAACACTTGTTTCACAAGCACCATTTTTCAAAACATAATTTTCGCTATTTTTAATACTAAGCAAATCACTTCCTAAAATATGCAATAATTCGTGATTAATATCATTTTCATTACACATATACTTTAAAGGCAATATTATAAGATGTTTTAATGTTTCATCTTTATAATCAATATAGTTAAAAGAACAAGCAACACTTGGAGATATTTTCATATATTCAATTATATAATTCCTTATTTCATTTTTTAAAAAATCCACCATAGAAAGAGAAGAAACTACCTCATTCGCTTCTTTATAAAAAGAAGTTCTTTCAATACTTATTTTCTCGTGAAAATTCCTATCAGCATAATAGACATTCCAAAAATCATTATCAAGCAAAAAATTTCTAAAATTGGTATCTTTTAAATAAATTGACACATCACTTCCATAATTAACTCCTAGATTATTAGCAAATTTCACAATTAAAGAAGCATCAATATTTTCAGAATATTCAAAATTCAAAAAATAATCTCTTGTCCAGATAAAATCCTTTATATTATAAAATTCATATTTATCACAATGACTTTTAAACAAAAGACTTTTCTTGTTATCAAATTCAACCAAGATTTTATTAATTTCAAACAAAGATTTTTTTAAATCCAATAAGGTTTCTTCTTTTTCCAAGAAAATATCTTCTTTATTTACTTTTGTTTTTAAATACATTTCATAATATTTTTCTACATCATCAAGTATATTATCATAATTTAACAGTAAATCTCTAGGTAAAGTTAAAAATACACAATTATTAACTCTTTCACTAATTCTACTACGATACTTTTCTCCAAAATACAAAGTAAGATTATCAATGATTTCTTTTCTATGTAACTCCATAAAGTTTTTTTTCATTTTCTCACCTACTTTTGACTATTGTATTTTATATGTATAAACAAAACAATTAAGCAAAAATAAGATGTTGAAAAACAACATTAAATATTAAAAAAGAAACTTTATGTAAACGAAGGAAATAATTTCCATAAGCAATAAAGTTTCTAATCAAAATATAAAGCAATTTTTAGGCATTAATTTTAGGTCCAAAATCCATTCCTAAATCTTTTTTAGGTTCATTTACTATTATCTTATCCTGATTTCTTCTCTCATTAAATTGTTTTCTTAAAGATGTCGCATCATTCATCAATTCTTGGACTTTTAATTCTCCAGAAGTTTTTGGTTTTATGCCAAATGTTTTTTTCCATTTCCAATTCTTGTAATCATAAACATTTGTATTGTGAGCCCTTGTAGCGACACTTGCCAAAAAAGAAGAAGCCCAAGGATACAAATTATTATCCAACAAATTTGGATCCGCACACAAAAAAGACATTTCAAAAAGATCCCTATGGTCGTTTAAAATAGGTTCAATCATTTTAATCATATTAGTATATCCACTTTTTCTAAGTATATGTGGATAAAGTTTTATTCCTTGAGGACGCATCTTCTGTGCAATATTAGTCGCTGTATAATCAACCACAGCTTCATCAAGAAGTATCTCATCACTATTTCTATAACCATTACCCTTTGTGAACAAAACTAATCCACTTTTATGTTGCTCTATTCCTTGTTCATTATAAATTAAATCTGTTCCTAATGAATGTAACAATTCGTGAACTAAAGTATCATCAGATAATTCATAAGATAAAGGTGTAACCACAATACTTTTTAATTGTTTATCCTTAGTATCTAAGTATGGATATTGAAACGCTACTGTTCCTTTAGAATTATCCATATAATTACCAATACTATTTGCAATATTAAGGGCTTCATTATCATTCGTATTCAATCCTACAATTTTATCAATAATTTCTTGATAGTAAGGAGTATGCATATAAGAAATACTTTCATTTTCTATTATATTTTTGATGTCATTATGGATATTTTCATCACATAAAAAAGACATAAACTTTTCATTATTTGCATAAGAAGAAAAATCATTTCCAAGATTAAACCCTGTTTTTTTGGCGAAGTCCATAATTTTTTCTTTACGATAATCACTCATAAAATCAGGATCTAAAAAGTTTTCTCTTTTTATTTCCAAAAACTTCAAATATTCTTTTCCCAACTTACTGTTATATGGTTGTTTACTATATTTTTCAAAATGATTAGATAAAATTTTTTCCCTTTCTTCGATAAAAGGTTTCTTATAAGATTTCATTGCTTCACAATTATTCAAAATTTCTTGATAAGCCTCCTTATTAGTTCTACCATATTCTATTTCAGCAATAAAAGGATAATTATCTAAATCTCTCTCTAAATTTCTTGGTACCATAATAATGGTGGTATTATTTAACTTTTCTTCTATTCTTGGTCTATACTTTTCTCCAAAATAATTAACAAATTGTTCAATAATAATTTGTTTTTTTTGCTCTAATTTATTGTTATCATCAATTAAAATAGATTTTTTATTTTCTTCTAACATTATTAGGTACCTCAACTACTTTAAGGAAATCACCATAATTATGAGGAAAAGCATTGAAACCACTAAATTTTTTCTTTATTTTTTCATTGTTAAAAACTTTAATTTCATAGGAATTGATATTACGTATCATAGGATCATTGTCTTCTAAATGTTCAGGCCAATTCCAAATTAAAGAAGTAACTTCATAAACAAATTCATCTACATCAATATTTTCGACAACACCATTTCGAGTAAAAATCTTTTTTTGGTCATCTGCAATTATTTCCATTACTTTAGTTCCATTTTGTAATCTAATAAAAAGTAGCATAAATATCATCTCCTACTAATTTAAGTATAAAACATTTATCCATTTTTAACAATTAATTCAATGAATAACTGTGTCAAACAAAAAAAGAGCTAACTTTCGTTAACTCTTTCATTAATAATTCAATCTTAGAATATTTCATCGTGGAATGTATAGTTGAAGCTATCATCTTCATCTTCTTCCACATTTTCTTCTTCCGCTTTAATTTCAATACCAAAGTTTTTAAGTCCTGTTCCTGCTGGAATAAGTTTTCCAACAATAGCATTCTCTTTAAGTCCTGATAAGTAATCTCTCTTACCTTTAATAGCAGCATCTGCTAAAACCTTTGTGGTTTCTTGGAATGATGCAGCAGATAAGAATGATTCAGTTTCAAGTGCAGCCTTAGTAATTCCAAGTAATACTTGTCTTCCAACTGCAGGTCTTTTACCAGCAAGTAAAGCAGACTTATTAGCTTTCATAAACTCGTAATTACTTACTTTAGTACCATATACTAAATCAGTATCTCCAGTTTCAATAACTAATATTTTTCTTAACATTTGATGAACAATAACTTCAATATGTTTATCAGAAATATCTAGTGATTGACTCTTATAAATTTTATTAACTTCTTTTAAGATATAGTTTTGAACGGCAACAGGACCAGCAACTTCTAGTAAGTTCTTAGGATTAATAGAACCTTCTGTTAGTTTTTGACCTGTTTCTACTTCTTCACCAACTTTAACAAGAAGTTTTGAACCAAAGACAGGATTGTAAGTAAATGAATCTAAATCATTTGCTACAACAATCTCATACATTCCGCCTTCTTCTTTAATGGATACTACCTTACCATTAATATTTGAAATAACAGCTTCTTTCTTTGGATTTCTTGCTTCAAACAATTCTTCAACTCTAGGTAAACCTTGAGTGATATCGCTACCGGCAACTCCTCCTGTGTGGAAGGTTCTCATTGTTAATTGAGTACCTGGTTCACCAATAGATTGAGCAGCCATAGTACCAACAGCTTCACCAATGTTAACTACCATACCAGTTGCTAAGTTAGTACCATAACATTTTTGACATACTCCATTTGCACATTCACAAGTAAATAAAGATCTAACTTCTACTTCTTTAATTCCTGCTTGATCAATTTTCTTAGCAGCAAAAGTTGTAATTAAATCTCCTGCTTTGACAATAACACTACCGTCATTTGGGTCAATAATATCTTTGACAGAGAATCTACCAACTACTCTATCAACAAGTTTAACCATTGTAGCAGCTTCATCACCTAAATCTTTAACAATAAATCCGTGGTCAACACCACAATCTTCTTCTCTAACAATAACATCGTGAGAAACGTCAACAAGTCTTCTTGTTAAATATCCAGATTCAGCAGTTTTTAAAGCCGTATCGGTATTACCTTTACGAGTACCGTGTGTAGAAATGAAATATTCAGAAACCGTTAAACCTTCTCTAAAACAAGATTTAACAGGGATTTCAATAGGCTTACCAGAAGTATTAGCCATAAGACCTCTCATTCCAGATAATTGAGTAAAGTGAGATGCACTACCTCTTGCTCCAGATTCAGAAATCATAACAAGTGGATTATAAATATCTTTCTTCCTTTGTTCGGTAAGTTCAGATTGAACTCTACTCTTAACACCGTCCCATAATCCAATAACATAATTGTATCTTTCTTCATTAGTTAGATATCCATTATCATACATTCTTTTAATTTCATCGATTTTATTTTCAACATCTTTGAAATACTCTCTTTTCTTATCAAATAAAGCGATATCAAATAAAGAAATAGTAAATGCTGCTTTAGTAGACATTTTAAATCCTAAATCTTTTAATTTATCTAGCATTATTGAAGTTTCTGTAGTTCTAAATCTATTGAATACTTCATCAATAATCATTCCAAAGTTTTTCTTAATAAATGGACTAATTAAAGGAGAAGATTGGATTAAAGACTTAACATCAGTTCCAGCCTCAACAATGTATTTTCTTGGAGTATCTTTTAAATTATCTTTAGTTGGTTCGTTTAAATAAGGTAATTTAGAAGGCATTATACTATTAAATATTAATTTACCTATTGTAGTAATTAAATATTTATCATAATCACTCTCATCAAAATACATTTTATTTAAGCCACCAATTTTAACAGCAATTCTATTATGCAAATCAACTTTTCCAGTTTCATAAGCTAACATTGCTTGTTCATAAGTAGCAAATATTTTTCCTTCACTTTCCGCAAATAAATCATATTTTTCAGCTTCAAGTTCTTCACCATTTTCTCTTAATTCTTTGGCTTTGTTTTCATATACTGCTTTATCATATTCCATTGTAATATAGAAATTACCTAAAATCATATCTTGAGAAGGTGTAACAATAGTTCTACCATCTTTTGGTCCTAAAATGTTATTAGAAGCTAACATTAAAATTCTTGCTTCAGCTTTTGCTTCTTCTGACAAAGGAACGTGTACTGCCATTTGGTCTCCATCGAAGTCCGCATTAAATCCACCACAAACTAATGGGTGAAGTCTAATGGCTTTTCCGTCAACTAACTTAGGTTCAAATGCTTGAATACCTAAACGGTGAAGGGTAGGAGCACGGTTTAATAAAATTGGGTGTTCTTTAATAATAACTTCAAGAACATCTAATACTTTTTCATCATATCTACTAATCATACGATCAGCTTGTTTATGAGAAGTAGCAATACCTTGTTTAATCAATTCTGCGGCGATAAAAGGACGAAGTAAGGAAACAGCCATTTCACGAGGAATACCTGCTTGATACATCTTCAAATCAGGTCCAACTGCAATAACGGAACGACCAGAATAGTCAACACGTTTTCCTAACAAGTTCAAACGGAAACGACCTTGTTTTCCTTTTAAAGCACTTGATAAAGATTTTAATGCTCTACCTCCAGCACCTGTAACTGCTTTACCACGTCTACCATTATCGATTAAAGCATCAACAGATTCTTGTAACATTCTCTTTTCGTTCATTAAGATAACGCTAGGAGCATTAATTTCAATTAGTTTTTGTAAACGAGTATTTCTAGTAATAACTCTCCTATATAAATCGTTCAAATCGCTTGTAGCAAAACGACCACCATCAAGTTGTAACATAGGTCTTAAATCAGGTGGAATAACAGGAATAACATCAAGAACCATATATTCAGGTTTGTTATCACTTTTTAAGAAAGAATCAATAACATCTAATCTTTTTAATAATTTTTGTCTTCTTTGATTTTTCTTACCAACAGTTTCTTTAAGTTCAGCTTCAATCTTATCATATTCAGCTTGAATATCAACTTCACTTAAAAGTTGTTTAATTGCTTCTGCACCAGTTCCAAATTTTGCACCTGTATGTTTACTGATATAACTAGCATATGCAATGAACTCAAATGGTTCTTTAACATTTTCCATTTTTTCAATCATCATTTCAGTTCCAGCATATTCACTAGATTCAGGATCAAGTGTTGCTAAAATATCTCTAGTAATTGCTGCAAATTTCATTCTTGCTGTTTTTTCATCTAAGACTTCGCATTTAGATAAATGAGGAGTATTTCCAGCCTCTAATACAATGTTAGAAATGAAATAAACTACTTCTTCCAAAGCTTTAGGGCTAACATCTAAGACCATACCAATACGGCAAGGAATACCTTTTAAATACCAAATATGAACAACAGGAGTAGCCAACTTAATATGTCCCATTCTCTCTCTACGAACAGATTTAGTTGTAATTTCAACCCCACATTTTTCACATACCATTCCTTGATAACGAATTTTCTTATATCTTCCACAATGACACTCAAAATCTTTGCTTGGACCAAAAATTCTTTCACAGAATAAACCATCTGGTTCTGGTTTTAAAGAACGATAGTTTATTGTTTCAGGTTTAGTAACTTCTCCATATGACCATTCAAGGATTCTCTCAGGAGAAGCAAGACCTATTTGCATTGAGCCATAACGATTAACATCTATCATCTTACTATTCCTCCCTATTCTTCTTCCTCGAAGCTTTCAAATTTTTCATATTGGAAATCTTCATATTTATTCATTTCATCTTTTAAAGTAGTAACTAATTCAGTTTCTTCTTTCTCAATAGCTTTAGATGCTGCTTTGTTATCAATCAACTCACCGTCGACATCATACAATTTAACATCTATTGCTAAACCTTGTAATTCCTTAACCATAACTCTAAATGATTCAGGAACACCAGGTGTAGGTAATGGTTTACCTTTAATGATTGCCTCATAAGTTTTCGCTCTACCAATCATATCATCAGACTTAATAGTCATAATTTCTTGTAATAAGTGAGCAGCACCATAAGCTTCACAAGCCCAAACTTCCATTTCTCCAACTCTTTGACCACCATTTTGAGCTTTTCCTCCAAGTGGTTGTTGTGTAACCATTGAGTAAGGTCCAATCGCTCTAGCGTGTAACTTATCATCAACCATGTGGTTTAACTTAATCATATACATAACTCCAACAGCAACTCGAGCGTCAAATCTCTCTCCAGTTCTACCATCACGTAAAACTTCTTTGCCGTCAGGAGCCATTTTTGCTTCTGCCATTAATTTAACAAGTTCTTCATTGGTAACACCTTCAAATACAGGAGTTGCAAATTTCAAACCTAATCTTTTTCCAGCCATTCCTAAGTGGAATTCAAGAACTTGTCCGATATTCATACGAGAAGGAACTCCTAATGGGTTTAACATTATATCTATTGGAGTACCGTCTTCTAAGAAAGGCATATCTTCTTGAGGTAAAATCTTAGAAATAACACCTTTATTTCCGTGTCTTCCTGACATTTTATCTCCTTCTTGAATTTTACGTTTTTGAGCAATATAAACTCTAATTACTTCATTAACTCCAGGAGACATTTCGTGTCCTTGTTTACGAGAAAATACTTTGACATCAACAACAGTACCTGCACCACCACGTGGAACACGAAGTGAAGTATCTTTACCTTCTTTTGTTTTTTCTCCAAAAATTGCCATTAACAATTTTTCATCAGGAGAAGGTTCTGTTTGTCCTTTTGGAGTAATTTTACCAACTAAAATATCTCCGTCACGAACATCAAATCCAGGAACAACAATTCCTCTTGAATCAAGTTGAACTTTGGAATCTTCACCAACATTAGGAATATCTCTAGTAATTTCTTCGTGTCCTAATTTAGTATCACGACATTCAACATCATAAGATTCAATATGAAGTGAAGTATAAACATCTTCTTTAATAACACGGTCTGACATAATAACAGCATCTTCGAAGTTATATCCATTCCAAGTCATAAAAGCAACAACAACATTTTGTCCTAAAGCCATTTCACCATTTTGGGTAGCAGGTCCGTCAGCAATAATTTCTCCCGCTTTAACTTTTTGTCCAACTTCAACGATTGGATTTTGAACAATAGCAGTTCCTTGATTAGATCTTTGGAATTTATGTAATCTATAAGTTTCTGTTCCTTTTTTACCTTCTACTTCTATTCTATTTCCGTCAACATATTTAACAGTTCCGTCTTCTTTAGCAAGAACACAAACACCACTATCGTGAGCAACATACTTTTCCATACCAGTTCCAACAATAGGAGAATCTGGTCTTAAAAGAGGTATTGCTTGTTTTTGCATGTTTGCACCCATCAAAGCTCTTTGTCCGTCATCGTTTTCTAGGAAAGGAATACAAGAAGCAGCAACAGAAATAATTTGTTTTGAAGAAACACCTACAAAATCAATATCTTCTCTATTTGCTTCAATAGTTTCTCCATTATGTCTTGCAACCACTCTATCGATTGCAATTCTACCTTCAGAATCAAGAGGAATATTTGCCTCAGCAATATAATATTCAGCTTCATCATCAGCAGACATATAAATACACTCATCAGTTAATTTTCCTGTTTCTTTATCAACCTTACGATAAGGAGTTTTAATAAATCCATATTCATCAATAATAGCATAATTTGCTAAGTTATTAATCAAACCGATATTTCCTCCTTCTGGAGTTTCAACAGGACATATTCTACCATAGTGAGTAACGTGAACATCTCTTACAACAGCTCCTGCTCTCTCACGAGTCAAACCACCTGCTCCTAAAGCAGAAATACGTCTTTTATGACTTAATTCTGATAAAGGATTAACTTGGTCAGCATATTGAGATAATTGGCTACTTGAGAAGAACTCTTTGATAGCAGCCGTTAAAGGACGAACATTAGAAATGTTTTGAGGAGTCATTCCTGTCGTATCAGAAATAGACATCTTCTCTTTTACACTTCTTTCCATTCTTGATAAACCTATCTTAAATTGATTTTGTATCAATTCACCTACAGGTTTAACACGTCTATTACTTAAATGGTCAATATCATCATTAACACCAAATCCCTCTAACATATTCATTGTAAAAGAGAAAGTTGCGACAATATCAGACATTGTTACATACTTTTTAGTAATAGCCATATCAGTACCAATAATGTTCATAATTCTATCTTGGTCTTCAGAAGTATAAACTTTTACGATTTGAACATTGCAATCATCGTCCAAATCAGTATTTAAATCCAAAGTAACCCTATGAGCTCCTTTTTCAAAGAACTTAATACTTCTTAAATAATCAAGTTTTTCTTTATCTATTATAGTACCTTTTTTATAAACTATTTCACCTTCAGCATCTACTAAATGCTCAGCAATAATTTTATCTAATAATCTTTCATAAACATTTAATTTTTTATTTAATTTATACCTACCTGCTTTTGCAAGGTCATATCTTTTACGATCAAAGAATCTTTGGATAAGTAAAATTTTAGAACCTTCTTCTGTTGCAGGTTCACCTGGTCTTAATTTGTTATAGATTTCAATCATAGCTTCTTTTGTAGAAGCAGTCATATCTTTTTCTAAAGTATTAATCAAACGATAGTCATCACCAAATAAATCAATTAACACTTCATTTTGGTCTAATCCAATCGCTTTTAATAATACAGTAGCAGGTAATTTCTTTGTTCTATCAATTCTAACATTGATTAAATCATTACCATCTGTTTCAAATTCAATCCAAGTACCTCTAGTAGGAATAATCTCACCACCATAGGTCATTTTACCTTTATTAACGTCCATTACTTGACTAAAATAAGCACCTGGTGATCTAACAAGTTGAGAAATGATAACCCTTTCTCCACCGTTAATAACGAAAGTACCACTATCAGTCATAATAGGGAAATCACCCATAAAGATTTTGCTCTCTTTTATTTCACCAGTTAATTTGTTAATCAAACGGAAAGTTGCTCTTAAAGGCATTGAATATGTCAAAAATTGCTCTTTGCAATCATCAATACTATAAGTAGGATCTCCAAATTCATAATCAACAAATTGAAGTTCTAACGAACCATTTGCACTTTCGATTGGATAAATTTCTTCAAATACTTCTCTTAAACCTTCTTTTAACAACCACTTAAAAGAGTTAATTTGAACTCCAATAAGATTAGGAAGGGGAAGTACATCTTTAACCTTTCCGTAATTAATTCTTTCTTTAAATTTTTCTGTTGTTGGAAGTGTTGATTTTGCCACTAACAGTCACCTCTTTCAAACATTTGTTTTTGGCCAGAAATGTCTTTTTACACATTCTACAATTATATTTTTTACTACAAGTAAAGTCAATTTAACAACCTAATTATCCACATTTAATGGATTTTAAAATGTAGAAACCTTTATTTTTATCTACAATTTCACAATTTCCAAAAAGTTCAATTAACTTTTTTTCACTACTTTTCGCACCATGACTTTTCCTATTAACAACATATAGGATTCCATTTAATTCTAAACAGTTATACGCTTGTGAAAAAAAACTAAACACAACTTCTTTTCCTGCTCTAATCGGAGGATTAGTAACTATTACATTAAATAACCCTTTTACATTAGAACAAATATTACTTAGATAAACCTTATAATTATTAACCTTATTGAGAACGATGTTTTCTTCACATAGGGCTAACGCTCTTTCATTAACATCTACTCCCTCAAATTGACAAGAAGGAAAGATAGATGAAAGTGTTATTCCTAAACACCCAATTCCACAACCAAGGTCTAATATTCTTCCATTTAAAGATTCATCTTTTAAAAAGTTTAAGAAGATGGAAGTTCCTTCGTCCAACTCATTTTTTGAAAAAACACCAACATCAGATTTCATTATATATTCTTCATTATTAAAGGTATATTTAAATTCTCTTTTTTTGGATTTCAAAGATTTATCATTTTCAAAATAATGAGACATCACTTCCACCTCCATAAACACCAAAACCTGCAAGTAAATTTTAAATGCAGGTTTAGTTTTTCTAGGCTAATTATTTTACTTCTACTTCAGCTCCAGCTTCAACTAATTTAGCTTTTGCTTCTTCAGCTGCTGCTGGTGATACTTTTTCTTTAATTGCACAAGGAGCACCATCCACTAATTTCTTAGCATCGATAAGTCCAACACCTGTTAATGCTTGAACAGCTTTGATAACTGCAACTTTGTTAGCTCCAACTGATTTTAAGAATACGCTAACTTCGCTTGGTGCTGCTGCTGCTTCTGCTTCAGCTGCAGGAGCTGCATTTCCAGCAACAGGAGCTGCTGCAACTACTCCAAATTCTTCTTCAATTGCTTTGACTAATTCATTAATTTCTAGGATAGTCATTTCCTTTAAACTTTCAATAATTTCTTGAGCACTTAATTTTGCCATTTTAATTTTCCTCCTCTATTAAGCTTCTTTTGCTTCTCCAACTGCTTTAACAGCACAAGCAAATTTGATGATAGGTGTTTGTAAACAACCTAATAACATTGAAATCATACCTTCTTTATTTGGTAATTTAGCGATTTCTTTAATTTCTTTTTCGTCTAATACTTTTCCTTCAACAACTCCAGATTTAATTACTAAATTTTTTTCTTTTTTAGCAAATTTAGAAAGAATTGCAGGAGCAGTAGTAGCTTCTTTTCCTAACACAATAGCATTAGGACCAACTAGACTTTCTGTAAGTCCTTCATATCCTAGACTTTGAGCAGCTCTAACAACTAAATTGTTTTTGTAAACTTTAATACTTGCATTTTCAGCTCTTAATTGTCTACGTAAATTAGTTAAAGCAGCTACTGTTAATCCACGATATTCAACAACAACGATAGAACCACTTTCTTTCATCATAGCAGCGATTTGTTCAACAGTTTGTTGTTTTGCTTCAATAGTTTTTTGATTCACTTAAGTTTCCTCCTTTTTATTTTTTATTAAAAGTATCAATATCCAAAACAAAACCCCGTACAAAGACAGGGTGAGTTTAAGAAATAGTATTCTTTTTTTGCACCTCGGTAACCTTATTAAGTCTAACTTCGACCGTTACTGTCTTTGGAATTAATACGCTTTAATCAAATTAAATTTTTTCTACTAAAACTTTTACTGAAGGTCCCATTGTAGTACTTAATGCTACATTCTTCATATATAGACCTTTAACAGTAGCAGGTTTAGCTTTTACTAAAACATCATAGATTGCTTTAAAGTTTTCTTGTAATTTAGCAGCTTCAAATGAAACTCTACCTATTGATAAATTAATGTTACCTTCTTTATCAACACGATATTCAACTTTACCAGCTTTAACTTCTGATACTGCTTTAGCAATATCCATTGCAACTGTTCCAGTTTTTGGGTTTGGCATTAAACCTTTAGGTCCTAATAAACGACCAATTTTTCCTAACTCTCCCATCATATCAGGAGTAGCTACGATAACATCATATTCAAACCAACTTTCTTTTTGGATTTTTTCAATCATTTCTTTGCCACCAGCATAATCAGCACCAGCTGCTTTTGCTTCATCAACTTTATTAGTGATTGCTAAAACAACTTTTGTTTTACCAGTTCCATTAGGTAAAACTAATGCTCCTCTTATTTGTTGGTCAGCATATTTAGGGTCAACCCCTAATCTAAATGAAACATCAACAGATGCATCAAATTTAGATGGATTAGTTTTCTTAACTAATTCGCAAGCTTCTGCAATTGGATAAGCTTTATTCTTTTCAACAAGTGCAGCAACTGCTACATATTTTTTTCCTTTCTTCATAATTACCTCCTTGTGGTTTTAACGGATTTTCCTCCCACTTATTTTTATTCTTCTACTGTAATGCCCATACTTCTTGCACTACCTGCAATAATTTTCATTGCAGCTTCGACATCATTAGCATTTAAATCAACCATTTTAGCTTCTGCAATTTTCTTCAAATCTTCTTTTTTCAAAGTTCCAACTTTTACAGTTTTTGCCTTTGCAGATCCAGTTTTAACACCTGAATACTTTTTGATAAGATATGAAGCTGGTGCAGTTTTAACAACAAAATCAAAACTCTTATCTTCATAAGCAGTAATAATTACTGGAACAGGTTCTCCTGCTCTGTCTTTTGTTTTGTCATTGAACTCTGTACAAAACTTAGGCATATTAACACCAGCAGATGCTAATGCTGAACCTGGTTTTGCAGCTCCGCCTGGAAGTTCCAACTTAACGACCTTTGCGACTTTCTTACTCACGTGACACACCTCCTATTAATCTTGTCCGTGCTGTGGTCATAACAAACTTACGTTCTGCCACTGCGCAACTTTGCACACTTATGCACTTGGATATTGTATTACAAATATAAAATATTTGCAAGAATTTTATAAAATAGTGGATTTTGTTGTG
>CAYTZW010000025.1:0-17362 GCA_964442785.1 uncultured Erysipelotrichaceae bacterium | reverse complement strand
TACTTTTAGAATTGAAACGGTACTTTTTATGGAAAACAAACAAGCATTATAAATATAACAATCTTTCTTTAAAACAAAAAAAGACTTAATAACATTTAAGTTTTAAGTCAATAAATTAATATTTTTACTCATAAAAAAAGTAACTTTCGTTACCAATTTTCATATTGGGTCTTTAAATTTTCTGGGGGTTGAAAAAATCGCTTTAAATTATTTGGGGGTCAAACCCCACAGCTGCCAGTGATTTTGCGTTCTATTTCTACATAGCAAAAAAACTCCTATAATTAAGATAATAACAAGTAATCAAAGGAGTTTTTTATATATGCTATAGCATCTTATCATCCTTAGGTGTTAAGAAAAATCAAATGAAAAAATATCAAATTATTTCTAAAAATGGATAAGTTGTGCTTTAAATAGAAATTATCCCTAACTACAAAAAATGCAAATTTTGTGGCTAACGTAATCATCAAATATTTTATAACAACGTTATTGTAAGTAAAAAAGGACCAAGTAATTTTATACTCGACCCCACAGGTGCCAGTGATTTTGATTTCATCACCGACCCCCAAAAACCCCCAGAAAATTTAAAGAACCTTCATATTAATTATCATTATGTTCGATATTAACTGTTTCGTAAGTTTCTTGAGTAGATTGTTCTTTTTTAGTACTAATATAGTAAGATAATACATAGTATCCAGATATAATTGTAGAACAAGTAAACATTGCCCCGATAAAAGCAGGTCCTATAATAAAGAATATGATAGCTAAAACTGCCCAAACTGCTGTTAAAATAAGTGATGATGTAAAGTCTTTTTTATTATTAATTTCCATTTTCAATTCCTCCAAAATTATTTATTAATAAGATAGTCATATTGAGATTCTAAGTCAATCTCTACATTTTGATTTTTATAAGCAGAAACTGGTGTAAACTCATCATATGCTTTGTCATAGAATGAAGCATCTTTACTAACCTTAATCTCTGTTTTCATATTTCTATAGTAATTTAATCTCTTTTCTTTCAAGCACTTAATTGAAAAAACTCCTAAAGAAATAAAAAGACCAAATGAAACAAAGTATGTATAGAACCAAGCAATACCATTTTTAGTAAAGTTTAAATAGATTTTATAAACAAACATAAAAATAGAATTATTGAAGAATGATTGCCAACCATAATACTTGGCTAATTCAATTACAGCCCAACTCATACACGAAGCATATCCTATTATTAGCAAAGATATGCTAAAAAACTTACCTAATTTATTTTTCATTTCGATCACCTTACGATATCTATTATATAGATATCTTTTAAAAAATGCAAATTATTATTTTTATGCGTGGAAAATAATTGATTTTTTTCTTAATTTAAGCACTTTTTTTCACAATAAATAGCCTTTTATGTCAATTTTTCAATAACTAAATGCAATAACAGACTGCCATTATAAGTCGTTCTTAAATGATTTTCTTTTATAAAAACTAAATCACTTTTTTCTAATTCTTTTATTTCTTTTTCTTTTGATTTTACTAAATCTTCAGCAAAAATATCTTGATATTCTTTTAAATCTATTCCTTTATCTAGTCTTAAATTTAGCATTATATATTCAAATTTTTTATCTTCTTTTGAAATTAAATTAATTTCTTTATTATTATCATTAGCTAAATATTTAGTTAAGTTTTTTGTATTTGTATACCTTACATTATCAATATAACCACTTGCCGATACCCCAATAGCGTAGTAATTCTTATCTAACCAATAAGTAAGATTATGTTTAGACTGATAATTAGGCTTAGCAAAATTAGATATTTCATATCTATTAAATCCATTTTCCTTTAATTTTTCATAAATAAAGTCATAAAAATCTCTTTGAATTGTATCATCTGCTTCTTGATATTTTTGAAGATAAAGTAAAGTATTTTCTTCTATCAAAAGAGAATAAAAAGAAAGATGTTTTGGATTTAAAGAAAACGCTAAATCAATATCTTTATCTATTATTTCTTTTGTTTGAAAAGGAACTGCATAAATAAAGTCAAAGGAATAATTATCAATTCCTACCATATTCAAATTTTTGACCACTTCTTTTACCATTTCAAAATTATGTTTTCTATTTAATAATTTACCTATTTTTTCATCAAAAGTTTGAATTCCTAAACTAATTCTATTAACTCCATATTTTCTTAATAACAGAATTTTATCTTTCGTTAAATTCTCAGGATTAGCCTCAATAGTGTATTCATAGTTATCGTTTAAAGGTATTTTTGATAATATTTGCAACAATTTATCTAATTGAGCCAAACTCAAAGAAGAAGGAGTACCTCCCCCAATATAAATAGTATCTAAATCTTCTATTTGGTAAGAATTCAATTCTTTTTCTAAACAATCCAAATACCTATCGACAATTTTCTCATCATAAAAAATTTTAATAAAATTACAATAACTACAAAGATGTTCACAAAAAGGAATGTGAACATACAAAGATTTTGGTTTATTTGTCATCTTTATCATCTTCTGGTAAAGTTTCAGTTTTAATCATCTTTTCTAATCTATTATTTTCTTTTGAATATTCTGAATAATCTACTTTTAAAACAAATTTTTTCAATAAAACAACCATTAAAATAATAAAACCACAAATTATTAATAATAAATAAAACATTATAAGCACTCCTTGTTTTTTTCAATGGCTTTTACAAGTTGGTCAGCACAAGAACTTTCTTTATTTCCACATTTATTTCCTTTAAGTTTTTCAATGACAAAATTAACATCTTGTCCTTCAAGTAATTTGGAAATAGCTAATAAGTTACCTGGGCAACCACCTTCAAATTTGATATTGTAAATTTTACCATTTTCTAAATCAAAAGTAATTTTACGACTACAAATTAACTTTTCTGTTTGATATTCAATATGTTTCATACTAACACTCCTCGACACTATTATAAAGACTTTTTGGTAATCTTTCTAATAATGATTTTACCACTAAAGATAAAAGATAACCAGTAATGAAATTAGCGATTAACAAAATAGGTAAATAAGATATCATATAAATATTACTATATATAACACAAACTGCTAATATTTGTCCTAATCCGTGAAAAAGAGAACCAACAATGGATAAGCCTCTAATTGAAGCCTTAGTAAATTTAAAAATCACGATAACCATTAAAGCAGATAAAATAGTCCCTGTTAAAGAAAGAAAAAAGGCCGTACTAAATAAACCTGTTCTTAAAATTCCTACAATCAAAACTCTAAATAAACCGAACGTAAAAAAGTCTTTAACACCCCAAAAAGCTAAAACTATTAAACCGACTGCATTGGCAAGTCCTAATTTTACTCCTGGGAACATAAAAGGAATTGGTATTAAACTCTCGATATAATGAACAATAACGGATATAGCAAGCAATAAAGAAAATCTTACTAATTTTTGTATTTTTTTATTCATATTAAGCACTCCAATCTGTATCAGAAGGTTCATAACCTTCGATAACAACCATTACGTGATTTGGTAAACAAACGACAGGAAAACCTGGTCTATCTTCCCAACCAACTTTTGAACAAATATTATATTTAGAAGTTTCTTCAGCTACTCTAAACTTTCCATTTTTAGTTTCAATAGTCAAATCATCTTGTAAAGAAGGATAATTTTTCTTTTCCATAGTCCAAGAAGAAACAGAATTTAAGTCCATTGTATAAACAACTTTGTTTTCATAATAAACATTAACAATATCACCTTTATTATTAGCATTAACAACTAAAGTGGTAATTGAAATAGCAATAATTAACAAAAGACTAACGATGATAATTACGACATCAGTTTTATTTCTTTTCAAATTCATTATTAGTCCTCCTTTTTTGCTTTTTCTTGATTATTATAACCGATTTTTGACTACCATACAATTAGACTATTTAATTTTTTTCTTATCTAATTATTAAATAATAATTAAATAGACTTTAACATATCAAAATGATATAATTCTATTCAAGAGAGGTGAAGCTAGTGGAAGCACAAAAAATTGAAGTTGGAACACTTTATGAAACGTGGATAAATGATCCTAGTATTAAACTAGACAAAAAAGATTTCTTCCAAAAAGTTGATGAATACATCGCTTTACAAGAAAAAGAAATCTGTGGAAAATGTGTTCCTTGTCGTGACGGTATTCCTCACATTAGAACTTTATTTAAAGAAATAGGTGAAGGAAAAGGCACTGATGAAAAAGTTATAGAACTTGAAACTTTAATAAGAAATTTACGTTCTTCTAGATGCACAATAGGATTAAGTGTAGGTAAAAACCTTGAAATTATCTTAGAAAATAATTTTGAATTACTTGCACCAAATAAGGAGGGTAAAGATGGCAAATAAAATTATCATTAATGGCAAACAATATAGTTTTACCAAAGATCAAACAATTTTAGATGTTTGTCGTGCAAACGATATTTACGTTCCTACATTGTGTTTCTTAAAAGACATAAATGAAGTAGGATTTTGTAGAGTATGTGTTGTTGAAGTTAAAGGTTCTAAAGATTTAGTATCTTCTTGTAATACTAAAGCAAAAGCAGGAATGGAAGTTATAACTAATTCTGAAAGGGTACTTGAAAGTAGAAAAACTACTTTGAAACTTTTAGCAGAAAATCATAATTTTGATTGTATCCATTGTCCAAAATTTGGAAAATGTGAATTTTTAAAAGTTTTAACTGATAACAAAATCAGTATTGCTCCATACAGAAACAATCCTGGAAGACATACTGAAAAAATAGAAGGTATTGGAATCTGTCAAGATTTATCAAAATGTATCTTATGTAGAAGATGTGTCTCTGTATGTGCTAAGATTTCTTCTACAAAAACTTTGAAATTTAGAGATGAAAATGGACTTGACCCTATTGTTAGTCCAAATCCTGGATTTACTTTTGAAGATGCAGGTTGTATTGACTGTGGACAATGTATTAAAGAATGTCCAACAGGTGCTTTATATGAAACAAGTCATATTGAAAGAGTAAAAGAAGCGTTAAATGACAAAAACAAATTTGTCGTTGTTCAAATGGCTCCTGCTGTAAGATCAGCACTTGGAGAAGAATTTGGATTTGCTATTGGTACTCCTGTTAAAGAAATCCAAGGAAAAATGTATCACGCCTTAAAAGATTTAGGCTTTGATGATATCACTGATACTAACTGGGGTGCTGACTTAACAATCATTGAAGAAGGTACTGAATTTATCAATAGGTTAACTAAAGGAGAAGGACCTTTACCAATGTTTACATCTTGTTCACCAGGTTGGATAAGATACATTGAGCAATATGCTCCTGAATATTTACCTAACTTGTCTTCAGCAAAATCTCCACATATGATGGTTGGAGCAATGATTAAATCATATTATGCAGAAAAGATTTTACATAAAAATCCTAAAGACATTTATGTAGTATCTATTATGCCTTGTACAGCTAAGAAATATGAAATATCAAGACCAGAAATGGAAAATGATGGCTATCGAAATGTAGATGCGGTATTAACAACTAGAGAATTAGCAAAAATGATTAAAGAAAAGAAAATTGATTTTGCTAAATTAGATGATTACAAACCAACATCTCCATTAGCAGAATTTACTGGAGCAGGAACTATATTTGGTGCTACTGGTGGAGTTATGGAAGCAGCATTAAGATCTGTATATGAAATTATTACAGGTGAAGATTTACCAAAACTTGAATTTGAAGAAGTAAGAGGAGCTACATCTGATAATTCTGCTAAAGGAAACATCAAAGAAGCAAGCGTTCAAATCGGAGAAGCAACTGTTAATGTTGCGGTAGTTCACGGTGGAGCTGCTATTAAAGAAATGATTAATATCTTAAAAGAAGGTAAAAAACAATATCATTTCATTGAATTTATGGGTTGTCCTGGTGGCTGCGTAAATGGTGGTGGTCAACCATTTGTAAAAGATGATGTAATGAATCGTTTTGAAGTTGCTAGACGTCGTGCTAAAGCATTATATGACCAAGATGCCTTAGATACTCCTTTAAGAAAATCTCATAAAAACACTTCTGTTTTAAAAGCATACGAAGATTTCTTAGGTGAACCAAACGGACATACAGCACATAAATATTTACATACTACTTATAGTAAAAAAGAAAGTAACAATGCTTAAGGAGGATAAAAGAAAAATGGCTTTGAAAGAAAATAAATTCTTCCCATCTGTAGTCTATCTTCCTCTTACTGATTTAAAAGCAAAACTTGCTTCTACAAAAGTTGAAGTAGGAGATAAAGTTAAAGTTGGAACTTTAGTTGCTGAAAAATACTATGGAAAAGAAAAAACTCCAATATTCAGTTCAGTAAGTGGCAAAGTAATTGCTTTTGAAAATAGAGTAGATATTGATGGTAAAGAAATTAATCATATTGCTATTGAAAATGATGGCAAATATGAAACTGAAAGTACTTTAAGTGCTTTAAAAAAGGAAGAAACTTTACAAGAAAAATTAACAAGTTTAGGAATTAAAGACCTTGATAAAAACTACATTTATACTGGTTTACACTACCAAGATGTAAAAGCAATATTTGTAGATGCTATCTATCCAAACGAAATAATTTCTAAACCAAATTATGAAGTATTAAAAGAAAGAGCAGAAAAAGTTGTTTCTAGTACTGAGAAATATGCCAAAGAAATTGAAGCACCTGCTTATATTGTAGTTAGCAAAAACATTCCTTTAGATGTCTATGCTTGTTTAGAAGAACAAGTAGCTAAAACTACTAATGTAAAACTTCTAAAACAAAAATATGAAATTGGTTGGCAATACAAATTAATCAAGAAAATGACTTCTGTAGAAATGGAAATAGATAAATTCAAAGGAGTTGTTTTAGTAAGTATCGCAACAATAAATCATATTGCAAAAGCAATAGAAAATGGTCTTCCTGTAGTTAAAAAAGGTGTAACTATCTATTCTTCAACAGAAGAACCAAGATATGTTGAAATACCTGTAGGAACTCCTATCGAAGATTTAATTACCACTGATAGAAAAGTTGTCATTACTGTTGGAAGTCTTGTTAATGGAAAAACAATAGTTTCTCCAAAAACAGTTATTGGACCTTCTGTTTATTCATTAAATGTAGTTGAACCTTTATGTTTAGAAAATGAAGATTGCAATAGATGTGGCTTATGTAATGATGTATGTCCAGTTGGTATTCTTCCTTCTGAAGTTATCTTTGCTGACAATTTGCAAGATGAAGAAAAATTAAATACATTATATTTAGACAAATGTATTGAATGTGGTAAATGTTCATTCATTTGTCCTACAAGAGTAAATGTATTAGAAAGGGTAAGACGTGCTAAACGTCGTGTACAATAGGAGGTAAAAATAAATGGAATTAGTAAAACAAAAATCTCCTCTTGTCAAAAGTGGAAACTCTCATTTATACAAAAACATTATTTATTTAGGTGGATTAGTTGTTGTTTTAATCGCTAGTTTACTAATTAGAGTATTTACTATAGAAGCACCTGATGGAGTATATAGTAACATTGGAGTATTTACAATCGGTAATATTCTATTAGTTTCTATTGCTTCTATGGCTACTGCTGCAATAGTAGAATATTTATATAATTTGTCAAATCACGAAAAACACAATATTTCAAGTTACTTAAATAGTATTGCTATTGGTTTAACAATCGCTTTACTTCTACCTTTAGCAAGTGAAATTTATCCTGCTATAATCGCTACAATAGTAGCTGTTTACTTAGGAAAACTTATTTATGGTGGTGAAGGACATTCCGTGTTTAATCCTGCTGCCTTAGGTGTATGCTTTGCTTCAATTAGTTGGCTTGGTAATGCTGTAAGTAAAATAGCAGATTTCATTGGTGCTGAATATCCTTTAAATTCAATTATTAATTTAATAAATGGAACTGGAAATAGTATTGCTATTTCTTCAGCCAAGTTATTCATTGGTAATTATTCTGATGTTGCTATCGGAGTTAGTAGTGCTTTAGTATTAGGTATTATTTTAATTATCTTTATCGTAACTAAAGTAACTGACTGGAAATTATCTGTTACTTATTTAGCATCTTGTGCTTTAATTACAATTCTAGCCTTAGTAATGAATGGTTGGAAAATAGGAAATGTAAATGGTTTTGAATTCCTTATCGCTAACTTATTCTCAGGAATGATGATGTTCGTAGCAACATTTATGTTCGCTGATACAGGTTCTACTCCAACTGTAAAAGAAGCTAAATTCATTATTGCAACTCTTGTAGCAGTAATGACTATGGCTATTAGATTTGTAGGAACTTATACAGAAACAAATATGTATATTCTACATTGTGGTGAATTATTTGCATTATTAATTGGAAATATGTTATCACCATTAATCAATGGTATATTTAAAAAATCTACTAATAAATCCTTATATATTAGTTTAGGTGTCTGCTTACTTCTAGTTATTGTAGCAGGTTTAGGATTTGGAGGTGCTTTGTAATGAATAAATATTTAAAAGCTGTCATTACACTAGTACTTGTAGTTACTATCTCTACTGTTCTAGTTTGGGGCGTTAATTCAATTACCGAACCAATTATTACAGAAAGAGCAAACAAAGGAGCCGCTGAAGCTTATTATGCTTTAGTAAATGATAATAATGCTTCTGGTAAAGATGTTACTAAAGATTATAAAGGTTTAGATGAAGCTGGAATTAAATCAATAATGAAACTAACTTTATCTGACGGAACTGTTGCTTATGGTATTCAAGTAGAAACAACTGGATATCACAGTGGTTTAGTTTATGCTACTGCAATTAATATGGAAACTAAAACTTTCTATGGAATATCAATTATTTCTAACGAAGAAACTTCAGGATATGGAAAAACTTTATTACAAGATAGTGCTTTCCTTGATTATTTTAAAGGTCTATCATTAGAAGGTTCAATTAATGCTGCTGATGCCAGCACTGATATGACTGCTGTTGCTTCAAAAACAACAAAAGGTATGACCACTAGTATTAATGCAGTTGCTCAATTTGCATTAAATAATTTAGGAGGTGAAGCATAATGGCAGAAAAGAAAAACTCTTTTGGAAGTGTTTTATTAAATGGAATTTTTAAACAAAACCCAGTTTTCATTGGTTTATTAGGACTATGTTCTTCATTAGCTCTTACAACAAATTTAACAAACGCTATTGGTATGGGAGTAAGTGTTATCTTTGTTTTAACTCTATCTAACTTAGTTATTTCCTTACTTAGAAAACTAGTTATCGAAGAAATAAGAACACCAATTTTCATTGTTATTATTGCTTCATTCGTTACTGTTGTACAATTAATATTAGATGCCTTTATTCCTTCATTATATACAAGTTTAGGAGCATTCTTATCATTAATTGCTGTTAACTGTATTATCCTTGGTAGAGCAGAATCATTTGCTTCTAAAAATAAACCATTGCTTTCTATTGCTGATGGACTTGGAATGGGAATTGGATACACTTTAACATTAACAGTTCTATCATTAATAAGAGGTATTTTAGGAAGTGGAACTATCGAATTATTCTCTTTAAAAATTCATATATTACCTGCTTCATTAACCATTCCACCTTTAACAACTGCAATGGGTGCCTTCATTGTCTTTGCAATTTTACTATCATTAATTAACAGATATAAATTCTACAAAGAAGACAAAGAAAACGAGGTGAGTAAATAATGTTTAATATTATATTTTCAACTTTATTTATCAATAACATCATTTTAAACAAAATTATCGGTACTTGTCCTTTCATTGGAGTATCTACAAAAAGAAAAAATGCTTTATCAATGGGACTTGCAGTAATCTTTGTTATCGTTCTAAGTTCTATTCTATCTTGGGCTTTATATCAATACGTATTAGTTCCTTATGAATTAACTTATTTAACAACAATAATATTCATTTTGGTTATTGCTTCATTCGTACAACTAGTTGAAATGGTTGTAAAAAGATTTTCACCTGGATTATATTCAGCATTAGGAATTTACTTACCTTTAATTACTACTAACTGTGCAGTTTTACAAGTAGCAAATGATGTAACTTTAACTTATGGATATAACTTAGGATACACTATTGTTTATGCATTCGGAGTATCACTTGGATATGCAATGGCAATATTCATCTTCTCTGCAATTAGAGAACAATTAAATGGTTCTCCTATTAAAAGACATTACAAAGGAGTTCCTATTGCCTTTATGACAGCCTTTGCAATGGCACTTGCATTCTTAGGATTTGGAGGTATGGCATAATGAAAACCTTAATAGTATTATTAATTTTATCAATAGTCCTATCTGGACTTCTAGCATTCTTATTATCTTTTGCTTCTACAAAACTTGAAGTTAAAGAAGACCCAAGAATAAAAGATGTAGCTGCTATGCTACCAAATGCCAACTGTGGTGCTTGTGGTAACCCTGGTTGTCGTGGTATGGCAGAATCACTTCTTGCTGGGGAATCAAAACTAACTCAATGTAAACCAGGAACTCAAGAAATGAGAGAACAAATTGCTGAATACATCTCCACTCACCCAAATGAAGATGGAGAAATCACTAAAGTAAAATGGTAATTTAAAACTCCTTGAAAAAAGGAGTTTTTTTAATGCTTAATTTTTGCTATTCCCTCATTTTTTTGTGATTTAATGCAATTATTACCACATCTTTTTGTATTCGCACTACAATTATTACCACATCTTTTTGTATTTTAGTTGAAAAATATGCTTTTTTTTAGTATTATAATATTGTAAAAGGAGGATTATTAATATGTACTATAAAAGAAAAATTGATAATTTCTTAATAGAATGGAAAAATAGCTCTAATAAAAAACCTTTAATAATAAAAGGTTGTAGACAAATTGGAAAAACAGAATCTATAAAACATTTTGCAAAAGAAAATTACACAAATACAGTTTATATAAACTTTGTAGAAAATCCAAGAATGAAAACTATATTAGAAGATGGCTATTCCGTTGATACGATTATCAAAAACATCTCAAAACTCAATCCAAGTTACAAATTTATAAAAAAAGAAACTTTAATAATTTTTGATGAATTACAGGAATTTCCTGAAATTGCAACTTCATTAAAATTTTTTTGTATAGATGGAAATTATGATGTCATTTGTTCAGGTTCATTACTTGGTATTAATTATAAAAGAATAGAAAGTAATAGTGTTGGATACAAATATGATTATGAAATGTCTTCTTTTGATTTTGAAGAATTTTTATGGGCTAAAGGTTATAATGAAGATTTTATAAATGATATTTATAATCATATGATTGAAAAAAAGCCATTCAATTCATTAGACTTCAATTTATTAAATGACTTATTTTTAGATTTTTGTATTTTAGGAGGAATGCCAGAAGTTATTTCAACATTTATTGAAAATAGTTCTTTTTCAGAAACCTTAAAAATACAAAAACAACTACTTTTAGATTATGAAGAAGATATAAGAAAATACGCAAATGGAGTAGACCAAACAAGAATATTAAATGTATATCGCCACATTCCAATTCAATTAGCAAAAGAAAATAAAAAATTTCAAATTACTAAGGTTGCTAAAAATGCTCGCTTCAGTGATTATAGAGGTTGTATTGAATGGCTATACGATGCAGGTATTATCAATATATGCTATAAATTGCATTATCCTGAATTACCTCTAAAAGGTAACTACGAACCAAATAATTATAAAATATATTATAAAGACACAGGACTTTTAGTAGCAAATTTAGATTCCTTTTCTCAAGAAGACTTAAGAGCCAACAAAAATTTAGGAGTTTATAAAGGAGCTTTATATGAAAATATCGTAGCAGATGCTTTTGTAAAAAGTGGCTTAGATTTATTCTATTACAAAAGAAATGATTCAAGTTTAGAAGAAGATTTTTTTGTTAGAGAAAAAGACAATTTAGTTCCAATAGAAGTAAAAGCAGGTAATAACAAAACAAAATCCTTATTAGAATTAATAAAGAGCGACAAATATCCTGATATTAAATATGGAATAAAACTTTGTAATAAAAACATTGGATTTAATGATAATTTCTATTCTTTCCCTTATTTTTGTGCTTTTCTTATAAAAAAATATATAGAAAGATAATTTTTTCTAAGATTAATCATATAAAAATAGTTTAGGTAATTCCTAAACTATTTTGTATTCTTTTTTAATTCTTCTAAAGCATC
Organism: uncultured Erysipelotrichaceae bacterium; assembly: GCA_964442785.1. GTDB lineage: Bacteria > Bacillota_I > Bacilli_A > RFN20 > DUOF01 > SIG223. The sequence goes on along the minus strand of CAYTZW010000025.1, from coordinate 5,232 downwards.
TCTATCCATATCAATAGTTTTAACAATTTCTTCTTTTTTAGGCTCTGTAGGAGCAAAAGAAGGACAGCCCTTAAAACTACAACCAACACATTCTTTTTGGTTAGCACGACACGATTCTGGTACTTTTGTTCGATGATTTAAAACCCAAGACAAAACAAAAATAACAATTAAACTTCCTAAAAGTAAAATACCTATTAAAGTACGACTCATAATTAACCTTCTTTCTTATTTTCAATTATAACATAATCTTTAAACCAATTCATTCTTTCTTGCAAACCTTCACTCATATAAGAAGAAACATATAATTGATTTTCAGTACTAGTCTTTGCTCTTTGTAAAGCATAATCAATACTAATATGATAATAGTTTTCAATTCTCTCAATTAATGTGATTATTTCTTCGATTGAACCAATAGAATAACTAGCGGTAGTTAAAGCATCAAGAACATCTGCTCGTGAAGATGAAATAAAAGTAATAACATTCCAATAATTCTCAGGTTTTCCACTCAAAGGATTTATAATATGGTGTCTTTTTAAATTAATACCATATTCATCTTTTACAATAATATCATTACCATCATCATCTTTTCCCGAACTTAAATAATAAAACTTTTCAGTATCTCCTGAAGTAGAAATTGCTAAATCTCCTTCAACTCCTATTTGATAAGAATAAGCGGTACTTAAGAAATTCGTATAAGGATAAGGAGATTGAATTTCAATATTCCAAGTATTTCTTTCCTTCAAAGGATTAGTTCCCCTTGTTACCATTGAAGAAGAACCAGCATTGATAAAAAACACCTTATTTGTTAAAGATGAAACATACTCTTTGGCTTTTTCAATCGCAAAGCCTTTACCTATGGCTCCCATTGATAAAACAACATTATTATCTTTACAAGAATCAATTTTATTAAAAATCACAGAATTATTGCTTTTATTAATAACAAGCATCTTATCTAAATCTTCCACTTTAGGAGTACACGACAAGGCTTTTTCAACTTGTGTCGTACTTGGATCTTCCCTGACAAGTCCAAAACTAGAAAAACGATCACTTTCAATTAATTGATTATCTTCATAGTAGTAATAATATTGATAAGTATCTGATAATGCTCCAATTCCTATATTAAAATAGCCATTTGTCAATTTCATTAATTCTATAGATAACTCTAAAGCTTCAATAAGCAATTCATCAACAATAATTTCTTGCCCATTACCATAATTTTGATTAATTGTCGCTAAATTATTCAAATCATTATATAAATGTTCTCTATCAAGCAAAAAATAAATATTTTCTAAATATTTTTCAAGTTTTGGAAATATTTTTTTTATTTCCTTATTATCATACATAGTAAATGTAATCATAGTTCCAAATGCTTCCATATATTTTCTTATTGGTTTTATTGTTTCATTTTTAGAAGAACAACCACATATCAAACATAAAGAAATAAATAAAGTATTTAATTTATTAAAAAATTTTTTCAAAATTAATCACCTAAAAAGATTATACTTGTTTTTTCAAAGAAAAAAAAGAAAAGATTATTATCAGTTCTAAAAAAAGCAAAAAAGCAATCGAAGAAATCGATTGCCTTTTAATTTGAAATATTTAAAATTTAGAAATTATGCTGCAGCTTTATCTGCATTCCAGTCGATTAACCAAGAATTCATCCAGTCAATAATTCTAGTTTGAATTGCAATAATTCTATCTTCTGTTTCATAAATTGCATTTCCAGATCCAGTGTTTCTTGGAGTAATGTTATCTGGGTTCATATTATACCAATAAATATAGTTAGCATAATTAATATCTCCAGATCCTCCTCTACCACCGATAGCAGGAGTTTTTGCTAATTCTTGACCATATTTGAATGCAATTAAGTTTGTTCCTGTATAAGCATTTGCTAATTTATTTTCATCTTTATTCCAAGAAGGATTAGATGTAGCACTTACAGTTTTCTTATAACCGATTGCTTTTCCAGTATTAACATCATAAATTGTTTTTCTTTCTGCAGAAACTGTAACATTTTTAATGCTATCATATCCACTAGCAACAACAGTTGGAGTACTTCTTAAACTTCTTAAGAACATAGTTCCGTCATCATTAGTAATATAATATTTTACATTTGTTTGACCAGCAGTAGCTTCTAAATCTGCTCTAGTTTCAATTAACTTATAAGTTGCTTGTGTATCAGAAGTATAATATCCACCTAATACACCTTCATTTACTTCTGTATAACCTACAACATTGTTACCATATTCAATTGCTGCTTTATAGAAATCATTAGCAGATAATTGTAATGTAGTTTTGTCAAATACACCAGAAGCAACCATATCAGCGATTTGTTCTGCAAATTGAGCATTAGACCAGCCTGTCCAGTAAGCAGAACCTGCATCTTTTTCTGCTACTGTTGTACTAATAGCGTTATCTATAACTGCTGGGAAATACTTATTTGTTTTACCTTCGCTTGTAATTTCAACAAAAATAGATTCGTATTCTGATTGAACATCTTCTGAAACTATTTCATATAAATTACCATTAAATTCTTTGAAATATTTTCTTAAAGCGTCATCTCTTAAAAGGTCGCTTTGTTTAGTACAGTCAGGACAAGTTCTTCTTGTTACATAAAGAACAAATTTTTCTTCATTTGCTACTGCACTTCTTAATTCAGCTAAATTTCTTAATTTTTTAACTGTTGCACTAAATTCTTCAATTTCAAAATATTTTTTAACATATGCATCAAATTTACTATATGCATCTGTACTATCAGATGGACTTAAAGGTACTTGTACTTCTCCACCAATAATTGCATAAATACGAGGATATTTATCTTGATTTAGTCCTAAATATTGCATTACTTCATCTTTAGCATTACCTGTTCCATAAGATGAATCTGTATAATATACTTCGTAATGATTTCTAGCAACCCATCTTGCTGCTTGTTCTTGGTATGCTGCACAAGCTGTGCATTTATGTGTAGCATCTCCCCACATAAGAATGAAATTATAACCACTCTCAACTTTTTGTAAAATATCATCGTGAGTGATGTTTGTTAAGTTTTCTAAAGCTTCATCTTCTTCTGTTGTTGTATCATCAGTAAAAGTATTGAAAGAAACTTCCAATAAAGCCTTAGCAGCGGTTGGTTGTACATAACCATTGTCTTCTGCCCAACCTTCATAGTCGATACCAGATTCTAAAACATAGCCATTGTCTTTTGCCCACTTTTCGTAATCTTTTTTAGTTACTTTCTCTTTTCCGCAGGCTGCAAGTGTTGAGGCTAATACAGCAACGCTTGCTACTTTTAATAATTTGTTTACTTTCATATTAAATTATTTCCTCCTGATTTAAATTATATAGATATATACATTTTTGTCAAGAAAAATGAGGTTTATACAATCAAAAAAAAGTCCTAGTTTGCACTAGAACTTTTCTTATAAATGAAAGTAAACGTTTTTTAATGATTATTATATAGATATTAATGATTATAACTTGTCAAAGTAACTTGGCTTGCATTATATTCAGCTGTTGCACTGATATCATAGTATTTTGCAGTGTAATCAGCTTTTAATTGTGGAGCCCAAGACATTAACCAGTTAGCAATTTTATTCCAAGCTTTTGCAACTGAATATTCATTATTTAACATTCCTGTTGCAGTTGTACTTCCAGAGTTATTCATACCATCTGTTGGAGAAGTAGCTCCGTTTAACATTTTTGCAAAGTATGAATATCTCAATGAAGCAATGTTATCTAAGTCTGCTGCATCACCAGTTTTTCCATAAGTAACATAAGCTTTTCCATTTTCATCAACTTTCCAAGTTGGAGAAATATTTGCACCTTCTTGAACCATTGTTTGAGCAACAACGTTTTCAAATACTACAGTTTTAGTACCTGCATTATCTACAACACCGACATTAGCACTAAAGTTAACTGCTTCAAATGTAGGTACAAATTTAATGTCATTTAACATTCTTCCTTTAATGAATTGTCTTCCTTCATCACTATCAGAATATGTTTTAAGTGCTGCATAGAATGTATCTGCATTAAATGTATAAGTTGTTTTTTCTGCATTTGTGAAAGTTACTCCTAAATCTTCTGGAGCAATTTCACCAGTTGTAATAATGTAAGTTAATAATTCAGCAACTCTAGTACTATTTAATCCAACAAAAATTGAATCTGATGATGTAGTATCAACTTTAGTCATATCAATAGTTGCTGCTACATTTTCAGAAGTTGTTTTATAGAAATTACCAGTCCATAATTGAGCAATTTTAGTTACAACATCATCTCTATTAGGGTCTGATAATCTATTGCAGTGTGGACAAGCATATCTACTTGTTAAAAGAATAAATTTCTTACCACTTGCTACAGAAACCACTAAATCTTCTAAAGTCTTTAAATCTTTTCTTTCAGCAGTAACAAAAGATCCTGCATCATCAATGTTTACATAATCATCTAAATATTCTTTAATTTCAGTTGAAGAAGTTACAGTAGGAGCAATCCATTGTTTCTTAAGTTCTCCATTTGTAATAACAAAAACTGTAGGTGTTGTTATTTGAGCTGTTGCTTGGAATCCTAATGTTTCTTTTAAAGTTTCCAAATACAAATCAGTATTTACTGCATCATCATCTTGTAAATAATAGAATGAATATCCTGTTTCTTTTACGAATGCATTAACAGGTGTTTTGAATGCTGCACAAGAATTACAAGTTGAAGAACCCCAGAAGAAAACAAGAGTTTCTTTTCTTGCAATTTTTTGAGCAAGAATATTTGCATCTAAAGTAGTGTAAGTTTCACTGAATGAAACTTCAAGTTTTGGTAGAGTATTTTCTACTGCTGGTCTAACATAGCCATTATCCTCTGCCCAACCCTCATAATCAGGATTTTCTACCCAACCATCATAGTCAGATTCTAATACATAGCCATTGTCTTTTGCCCACTTTTCGTAATCTTTTTTAGTTACTTTTTCTTTTCCGCAGGCTGCAAGTGTTGAGGCTAATACAGCAACGCTTGCAATTTTTAATAATTTTTTGCTTTTCATATTATATTATTTCCTCCTGAGTTGATTATATATATATATATATATTAATTCAAGAAAAAAATGAAAAAATTATAAAATTACCATAAGACAAAATTAAAAAAAATGGTTCTTTAAATTTTCTGGGGGTTGAAAAAATCGCTTTAAATTATTTGGGGGTCAAACCCCACAGCCGCCAGTGAATTTGCGTCCTATTCCTGTATAGTAAA
>CAYTZW010000024.1:0-19147 GCA_964442785.1 uncultured Erysipelotrichaceae bacterium | reverse complement strand
TGGAGTATGGGTATTAAAAGTAGAAAACTTTGGAAAACAAGGTGAAACTGGAGCAACAGGAACACAAGGTGAAAAAGGTGAAACTGGAGCAACAGGAGCACAAGGTGAAAAAGGTGAAACTGGAGCAACAGGAGCACAAGGTGAAAAAGGTGAAACTGGAGAACAAGGACCAAAAGGAGATACAGGAGCACAAGGAGAAGCAGGAAAAGATGGTTCTAATGTTTATCTAGGATATGATGGATATATATGGCAAGACGGTTTAAAAACATCTTTTAAACTTGAACAAGATACTACAGGTAGGAAAAATATTGTTGAAGATACCATAGGTGCTTATACAACTATGAAATACTTTGCTGGAGAGTACTTAGATTTATCTACAAATACTATTGCTTTAATGTCAAATTTCAAACCTAATGCAAAACTTACTCAATATAGTGGAACTAAAGTAACTGAAATTCAAGTTGTTGCAGAAACTGCAGGAACTTTACATATTGGAACAGCAAAAGTAGCTGATGTTGTTACATCAAGAACATCAGGTTCAACACTTACTGCTAATACTAGTGAATTTAATTTAGTTGCTGGTGTAAATACAATTACACTTGATTTGACAGTTGCAAATGATGAAACTATCGTTCTTGGTGGCTCAGGTTCAACTGCAAAAGTTTATGTAGTAAAAGGTATTCCAGTTGATGATGAAGAAGGTAATTATACACTTGTTGATACTACATCTTATACAGATGTTATTTCTAAAACTGGTGATTATGCTGATACTTTAGCAATAAGGGTAAAAGCAAGTGTTCAAGAGAGTGTTCAACTTGTAAATGGTTATGATGCTGTTAAAAATCTTACAAGTACATCAGATGGTCTAACTGTTTCTTGGAGTGTTTTAATGCCATTTACTTATTCTAATTTGACTATGTTTGAAAATAAAACTATTACAAAAATACAATTATTTTTAAGTGGTAAAACATTTGCAAATGGTGGTTCTAATTCAACTTTAGAAGCAGAAACAGAATATACTTTTGATATACATATAATTGATGCAAGTAGTGTTGTAGCAAATGGTACATATAATATAAAAAGAACTTATACTTTAAAAGTTAAGGGTAAAGATGTAACTGCAAATGCTTGGAATGAATTCGATATTTCGGATTTAGGAATTGTTGTTGGTACTGGAGAAACTTTAGGATTTGGTAGTGAAACATCAACCTTGGAAAATTACTATCTAAGTAAGAATACTTCTAATTCTTTACACTATTTTGGTAACACAAGTGCCACCGATACTAAATTAAAAGAAAGAACAACAATGAATATGCTTGTTGGTGTAGAAGGTTTAGGAGATTTTGGAGATGATAGTGCTTTTGCTGAACATTTAGAAAAACTAGAAGCAAAAGAACAAGAAATTATATCAAAAAACGCCTAAAGCAGATTTTGAGTGGTAAATATATGTCTGTTTTTGGTGCAAGTATGTGCACTTATGATGGATATTCAAATGATACTGGTACGAATTCTACCATAGGTAATAATGCTCAATTTTATGGTAACTCAGAATCTGCAAATGTATCAAATAAAGATTTAAGTGTAGAAGACACTTTTTGGATGCAAATTATAAACGAATATGATATGAATTTACTTGTTAATAATTCTTGGAGTGGCTCAAAAATTTTGGATACAAATACAAATGCTGCTGGATATAATACTAGACCAACACAATTACACGCTGATAGCGGTATTAATAAAGGAGTTACACCTGATGTAATTGTTTCTTTTATGGGAAATAATGATTTTACTGCTAATACGACTGCTGGTGTAATAACAAATGATTTGTATTCCATTATTGAGACATATGTTGATAATGATATAAATTATGTACCACAAAACATAGCAGAAGGCTATATAATGATGATTTATAAAATGGTAAAGGCATATCCTAATGCTAAAATATTTATATTTAATATGGCTATGAGAACTTCTTCTCCAAGCGAATTATTGCTTCAATATAATGATATTATAGATAAGGTAACAGCACATTATGGTTGCTATGTTGTTGATTTAACTAATAGTAAGATGAGTGGTAATGATTATCTTCAATATTCCATTGGAGATAATCTTCACCCTAATGCTGAAGGTATGGATATTTGGAGTAGTTTGGTAGTAGAGGCTTTTAAGGATTGTTATTTGTCAAATATGTAAAACTTTAAGAATTTAATTATCTAATTATAAAAAAACTGTTAAAAATTTTGATTAATTTCTAACAGTTTTTTAAATGTAAATAAGTGGTGATTATATATTTAAACTATTTGGATTAAGGAGAAAATCATATATATTAATTATTAGTACTCCATTATCATTGTAGTGTTGTGGAGTAAAACCACCAGTTATAATTATTTTTTTAAAGGAATCATTAACTTTTATTAGGGAACGTTGTTCTTGTTCTTCTTTTTCAACTGTTGGCATTGCAAAGGCAGATTGAATATAGTATCTGTTATAACCTTTGTTAGCGATGAAATCTATTTCTAATTTTTTTCGATGCTCCTTGTTGTTTTTATCTTTAACTCTTTGCTCAATAATTCCTACATCGACATTAAACCCTCTAAGTTTAAGTTCATTAAATATTATATTTTCCATAGAATGAGTTTCTTCAAGTTGTCTAAAATTAATTCTAGCATTTCTAAGACCTAAATCAGAAAAATAATATTTTTGAGGAGAATTAATATATTTTTTTCCTTTAATATCATATTGTTTTGCTTCATCAATTAAGAAAGAATCTTTGATATAATCAATGTATTTTTCAATAGTATTTCGTGTTATAGATTTATTTTTTAAAGATTTAAAGGTATTACTAAGTTTTGTTGGATTGGTTAAAGAGCCTATAGAAGAAGAAAGAATATTTAAAAGTTCATCAATTTCGGCATTATTCTTTTTTAATTTATAACGAGTTTTGATATCTGTAATATAAGTTTCTTCAAAAAGATTTTTAAGATATGATATTTTTTGTTCTGCAGTTGGGAGATTAACAACAAAAGGTAATCCTCCAAAAGTCATATATTCTTGAAATCCTTCTGCCTTTTCACCTTTGTAATTTGACATAAATTCAGCAAAAGACAAAGGAAGCATTTTTATTTCATCACCACGACCTGCAAATTCGGTTATCACATCTTTAGATAAAAGTTTAGCATTACTACCAGTTACATAAATATCCAAATTTTCTTTTCGTAAATATCCATTTAAAACTAATTCAAAACTACCTAAATTTTGAATTTCATCTAATAGTAAGTAATAATATTCATCATCATTAATAAGCTTGTTGATATATTCGATAAATTTTTTAGGGTCTACTTTTTTATTCTTTTCATTAATTTCTAATAAATCTTCACCAATTTTGTTTAAATCATCAGCGGAATCAAATGCAAATTTGATGATATGATTTTTTTTAATTCCATTGTCTAATAAATGATTATAGAAAATTGTGTTTAAAAGATATGATTTACCACATCTTCGCATTCCTGTTATTACTTTAATTAGACTATTATGTTTTCTATTTATTAATTCTTGTAAATAATAATCTCTATTTATCATATAAACACTCCTTATTGAAAATTTTTGCCACTTACGGCACTTTTTTTTATTAACAAGTATATTATATTTAATTGTTTTGGTCAAGTAGATATATAGAGTATATTGAAAATTTTGTACATTAGCGGCAAAAATTTTCAATAACAATAAACTGATAAATAAAAAAGTTTGATATTTACTCTTAATGAGAATAATAGTATCAAACTTTTTAAATTTCGATAAAATCTATAAAATTCTAATAGTCAGCGTCTTCTTCAAATTGTGAATTGTATAATGTTGAATAAAAACCATTTTGTTTCATAAGTTCTTCGTGGTTTCCAACTTCGACAATTTGACCTTCTTTCATAACTATAATATTGTCGGCATTTTTAATAGTGGATAGTCTATGAGCAATTACAAAACTTGTTCTTCCTTTTGATAAATTGTCCATTGCTTGTTGTATTAATTGTTCTGTTCTTGTATCCACGGAACTAGTTGCTTCGTCCAAAATTAGCATTGGAGCATTTTCTACCATTGCTCTGGCTATCGTAAATAATTGTTTTTGCCCCATAGATAAGGAAGAACTTTCGTCTATATAATGGTCATATCCATTTGGTAATGTTTTGATATAATGGTGAATATACGCCATTTTAGCAGCATCTTTTATTTGTTCGAGTGAAATATCATCTTTTCCGTATGAAAGGTTTTCTTTAATTGTTCCTTCAAAGAGCCAAGTATCTTGTAAAACCATTGAGAACAATTTATGACATTCACTTCTTTTTAAATCTTTTATAGATATTCCATCAATTAAAATATCTCCAGAGTCAATTTCATAGAATTTCATAAGTAAGTTAACCATTGTTGTTTTTCCTGCTCCTGTTGGGCCGACAATAGCGACTTTTTGTCCAGGTTTAGCTACCATACTAAAGTTTTTAATGATAGGTTTATCCTTTTCATATCCAAAGCAAACATTTTTAAATTCTACTAATCCTTTTACTTCTTTGTCAAAAGTAACTTTATTTTCTTCAGAAGACATTTCTTCTTCATTTAAGAATTCAAATACTCTTTCTGAAGCTGCAGCTGTAGATTGTAAAGTATTAGCGATTTGAGCAATTTGATTTAAAGGATTATTAAATCTACGAACATAAGTTATCATTGAAGTAATATCACCGATAAGAAGGGTTCCCTTTAAAGCTAAAGAGCCTCCAACAACACATACAGCGACATAACTTAAATTACCTACAAAGCTCATAATTGGTTGCATCATACCAGACAAGAATTGACTTTTCCAAGCACTAGAATATAATTGCTCATTAATGTTTTCAAAAGTTTTAATACTTTCTTCTTCACCATTAAAAGCCTTTATGACATTATGAGAACTATATATTTCTTCAATATGTCCATTTATTTTTCCTAAACTTTCTTGTTGAATAGTAAAATATTTTTGAGATTTTTTAATAATTAATAACATTAAAGTCATACTAACAGGAACTGCTACGAAAGCGACTATTGATAATTGCCAAGAAATAGATAACATCATTACAATAATTCCAATTAAAGTAGAAATAGAAGTTATCATACTACTTAAACTTTGATTTAATGTTTGAGAAATAGTGTCAACATCATTAGTAACTACACTTAGAACATCACCATAATTTCGAGAATCGAAATACTTTAAAGGTAATCTATTGATTTTCTTAGAAATGTCATTTCTAAAACTTTTAGCAACTTTATTTGAAACTCCTGCCATAATAAAGTTTTGTATATAAAGTAAAATAGCACTTGTTAAATAAATAATAATTAATTCAATTCCTATTTTGCCAATTTTTGTTAAATTAATATTTCTTCTGTTTTGCAAATCAAGTTGAATTTGAGTTGCTATTTTTCCTAATATTTTAGGAGCTGTAATTCCTATAATAGTTGACATTGCTGCAAAAACTAAAGCAACAATAATCCAAATTCGATAGCCTTTTATATAAGAGAGAAGATATTTCATTGATTTTTTGAAATCTTTAGCTTTTTCATTTCCTCTACCTGCTCCCATATTATGTCTAGGAGTGTTATTTTTTCCCATAAGCAAGTTCCTCCTTTGATAATTGAGATAAAGCCATTTCTTTGTAAACTTCACAGTTTTCTAATAATTGGCTATGAGTACCCATTCCAACCATTTCTCCTTCATTTAAAACGATGATTTTATCGGCATTTATAATCGTTCCAATTCTTTGAGCAACGATAAGTATGGTAGAATCTTTTAATTCTTCAGTTAATCTCTTTCTTAAAGCTTTATCCGTTTTGTAATCAAGAGCAGAAAAAGAATCATCAAAAATAAATATTTCAGGATTTTTAATAATCGCTCTTGCTATACATAATCTTTGTTTTTGACCACCTGAAACATTAGTTCCCCCTTGAGCTATTGGGTGATTATATTTATCTTCTAATTTATTGACAAATTCAGTTGCTTGGGCAATATCTAAAGCTCTTGTAATTTCTTCTTCACTAGCATCTTTCTTTCCTATTTTCATATTAGAACTTATAGTTCCTGAGAATAGAATTCCTTTTTGAGGAATATAGCCAATTTTTTCGTGAAGTACTTCTTGTTTGTAATCTTTGACATTTATTCCGTCTACTAAAACTTCACCTTCAGTAGCATCATAAAATCTTGGAATAAGGTTAATTAAAGTAGATTTACCAGAACCTGTTGAACCAATAAAAGCAACCATTTCTCCTTTGTTAACTTTAAAAGAAATATTTTTAATTACTTCTTCATCAGCATCAGAATATTTAAAACTGACATTTTTAAATTCAATTTCCCCTTTATTTTCATTACTAGAAATAGGTTCATTAGGGTCTTCTATAAGATTTTTGGTATCTAAAACTTCATTAATTCTTCTAGCAGAAACAATTCCTCTTGGAACCATAATAAAAATCATTGTTATCATCATAAAGGAAGTTACAATTTGCATTGCATATCCCGTAAAGGCTGCTACAACAGGTAGTTGAACTTGATTTTTAGAAATTAAATAAGCTCCTAACCACCAAACAACTAATCCAATACTATCAAATACTAAATGCATAAAAGGATTCATAAGTCCCATTGTACGATTAATGAAAAGTTCTGTTTTGGAAATATCAGTATTAACTTTATCAAATTTTTCTTCTTGATATTCTTCTCCATTATAAGCTCTTACAACACGAAGACCAGTAAGATTTTCTCTAGTTACCGAATTTAATTTATCAACTTTAGTTTGGAATTGTTTAAATTTAGGTAAAACAATAATCATTAAAGTAATAATAAAGATTACTAAACATAAAACACTTATTGCTACACTCATAGTTAACTGTTCACTTCTGTTAAGAATTTTGATAATCGCTGTACCTGCCATAATAGGAGCAGTAACCGCAATTTTTAAAGTCATCATAACGACATTTTGAACTTGAGTAATATCATTAGTAGTTCTAGTAATTAAACTTGAAGTAGAAATTCTATTCATTTCAGTCATTGAAAAAGATTCTACTTTACAAAAAACTTCTTTCCTTAAATTTTTAGCAAATTTAGCCGCAATATTAGCAGAAAGAAAACCTACAATAATGGTAAGAGCAGTCGCTAGCAAAGACACCAGCAACATTTTAATTCCTACATTAAGAATACTTTTAACTTTTCCTGAAGTAATAATGTAGTTAACAATATCTTCCATATAATCAGGAAGTTTTAATTCACATTGAACTTGGAAAAATATTAAGACCACAATAACAGCACAAATAATCCAATAATACCATTTAAAATGTTTTAACAATTTAATCATTTAATTTCATTCCCCCTTCTATTATTTTTAATTTCAACTCTAAAATTTTTCTAACTTCTTCATAAGGATTTTTTTCAACAATAACGGAAAAACAAGCAAATCCAAAACTAGTAACAAACAACTCGAAAAAAGCTTTATTTTCATCAGGAGTTAAAGATTTTAATTGTTTAGCATCTTTATCTAAAAAATCCTTTACTTTATCTATTATGGACTTGTGGTGTGAATATTTCATATTCATCATCATTTTAGTAAATAAATTAGCCCTTTCACCATATGAAATAGCTTCATCAAAAATGCACATAATTCTTTCATTAGGGCTTTTGGACTTATCCTCAATAAGCGGGGAAAAAATCAAATACGCCATATTTAAACCACGTTCTAAAACATAAAGATATAAATCTTCTTTGTCTTTGAAATATTGATAAAAACTTCCTCGTGAAATGTCAGCATCTTTAATAATAACATTAATAGAAGCCTTTTCATAAGGGCAAGAAGAAAATTCTTTCATTGATGCTTTAATAATTTTTTCTTTTTTTTCTTCCGTTAAATGTTGGAATAAAATAGTAGGCATTTTACATCTCCTTTCACATACTTTGCTATTATAAATGACAAGTTGTCATTTTTCAACAATAATCTTTTTTATCTCAACATTTTTTCTTTGCATTGAGATAGTAAATATTTTATACTTTTAAAAAGGTGTGATTATATGGAAAATTTGCAAAGACTAAGGTTAGAAAAAGGACTTTCGATAAACAAATTAGCTTCTATAATAGAAGTATCTCCAACTACTGTTTCACATTGGGAAAAAGGAAAAAGAAATCCTTCATTAAAGAACTTAATGAAATTGAGCAAATTTTTTGAAGTTTCACTAGAATATTTATTTAGTGATTTTTTAGAAAATAAAATAGATTTGGAAAAAATAGAAAATAGTTTAGCAAATAATTCAACAGTATATAACTATATTGCTAAAGATTATCGTGTAGCTATAAAAGAATTAGAAGAATTCATTAGCACAATTCAACAAAAAAGTTGCAAGCCAAAATAATCACAATTATAATTATTGATATGGATAGAAGGAGGGGCAGTATGAGTCTATCATTTATAAAATTTATTAAATCAGAATCAGGAGTATGTTTATTACTAGCAATCGGGTGTGTCATTTTTGCTTTTCTACTTATTTTACTTATTATTAGAGATAGAAAAACAAAACACGAAGATTACACAAAATTAAATATAGAAAAAGAGATTAATGCTACTAGCCAAGAAACAAAAAAGGCTGAAAAAGAAGAAAAAGAAGTGGAAACAAAAACTGAAATTGTTAAAGAAGATACCAAAAAAGAGAAAGTAGTCAAGGCTAAAGAAACTAAAAAGGTTGAAGAAGAAAAAGTGGAAAAAGAAAAAGTGGAAAAAGAAGAAGTAGAAAAAGAACCTGAAGAAGTTGCTGAAGTAGAAGAAGTAAAAGAAGAAATAAAGAAAAAGCCTGCGAAAACCGCTAATTATCACGTAAGTAAACACCAAAGTGGTAAATGGCAAGTAAAAAAAGCAGGTGGAACAAAAGCCATAAAACTATTTGACACTCAAGCAGAAGCTATTAGTTTTGCTAAAGAAAAGTCAGAAAAACAAGATAATAATGTTGTAATCCATAAGAAAAATGGACAAATTAGAAAACAAGATTATAGTAAATAAAAAGTTTGAGAATTTTAAGGAAATCTATGTAAATGTTGTCTAACTGTGAAGTTAAACTTTATATAGGTTTCTTTTTTTATAATAAAAAAGTATCCATAAACTTTTACTTTTTTATGAATACCTATTAATTTATTAAGTTTTATCTATTCATATTAAATTCATCTGGTTGTTCTTTTTCTTCATTTTCATATGTACCATTATTAAAATTGTAAGCAGTGTTATATACTTCTGTTAATTCTTTATCTGTTAAATTTTTATTTTTTGGTAATAAGAAAAAGAAGTCATAAAAAGTTCTAACATTAGATGAAGGATTAAAATTGTATTTCTTATAAATATCACTATCGGAAAGCATATTTTTGGAATAATCACCAATTTTTTTCTCTTTGTAATATTTATCTAGTAAGGAAATGTCATCAGATTTATCGAATTTTTTATAATCATCTATCAATTTTTCTCCCTTATTAACAATTCTTTTGTTTGTATCATTAGCGGTCTTGAGCAAAAGAGAAAATAAGGCATCTGTTTCTCTGCAATCTGGAATGATTTTCTCTTTTCCTAAAAAGCCTTTTGTTAATTCTTTTTTTGTTTCTTTCAAGCATTCCTTTTTTGCTTGCTCTATGAATAAAACACTTTTTTTATATTCCTTTATTTGTTTAGGAGATAAATCATTTACATCGACAAATAAGAATGATTTCATATTTATTTCAAACTCTTTATATAAATTTAAAGCGGTATCATATTGTCCGGTTTTAAGAGCAATTTTGAAAGCTTCTTTTTTTGTATCAGTACTACATTTTGTGTCCATTATTAAAAGAGAACCTTTTCCTTCTTTTAATAAATCAATAAATATTTTGTTTCTTAAATCAGTAGATTCTATTGCATTAAAAACATCAAATGTAGGATTAAAAATGAAAGGTATATTTTTAGTATTATCTATTATTTTATTTAATTCTGTATCAGGTAGTTTAGTTAATATGTTACGAAATATTTTGCTTTTTAAATCGGCTTTTTTAACTATTTCTTGTATTTCTTTTAAATCAATACCATTTTTATTCCAAAACGCATTGATTTTTTCATAATCAAAGTTTTCATTATCTTCTTTTATATCGTCATAATTAGGAAATTCGTTCTTAAAAATTTCATTTTTTACTAAGTCATCTGTAAATTTATCAATATCCATATTTTGAATTATTGATTGAATTTTTTGATATATGTCTCCTGAAATTGCAAGATATTCATCATATTTTTCATAACTACTATTAATGGCTTCAATTCTATTCATATTTTGATTAGCAAAATTAGTCATAGCATCAAAATAATATGATATTTCATCGGCATTCATTGTATCTATAGAATTGATTTTTTCTAACCAATTTAAGTCAATGGTATTCTTATAAAAATTCAATAAATTCTTAGTATTAAGATAAGCCATTTTTCGTGCTTCTTTTTCGACGTCCATTTCCAAATAAAATAGCATTATAGCAGCATCAATTTTCACGTTAAAATTAGGGTCAATTTTTAATTCATTGTAAACTTCTGGACTATTTGTTTCTAAAATGTATTTAATAGAATCTCTATCAAATATTTGATTTTTAGTAGTAATTAAATTTTCTTTATCAAATTGTTGTAAAGCGTGAGTACCTTCGTGAAAAAGAATGACTAAAAAATTTGTTAAATCTCCTGATTTTACCATTTTTTCAAAACTAGTTTTATCTATTGAAATAGTATTAAAAAAAGGATTATACGAACCTTCTTGTCCTTCTTTATTGGAAGGAGCAATATCTAAGGAAGCATTAAAAAGATCTTTGCTAAGTTTTTTTGCCATTTGTGTTGCTTGTTCAATATCCATTTTCTTTGAAGAAAATTCATAGAAATCCTTTGTATATTTAGCAGCAATGCTTTGAAAAATATCATCAGTGAATTGTTTATTAGTTTCTTTTTCCATAATATCACCTCTGTTTGATTATAAAACAAAATAAAATCTATTAAAAGTTGAAAATATTATTACTAAAGAAAAAAGTCCTTTTTTGTACTTAACTACAAAATTTGGACTAATTGATATTGTTAAGTAGATTTTCGAGGACTTTATTTTTTACTAGTTTTGCTAGTTTTAGTTTCTTTAGTAGTATTTACGGTTTCTACAATAGATGAAGTTAAAGCTGTAATATCTTGTAAATTAGAAGGAATTATTAATTTAGTAGATTCACTTGCTCCTATTTTTTCTAAGGCTTCAAGACCTTTTAGAGTAACATAAGTTTGATTAGGGTCAGCTTCTTTTATCGCTTTTATTCCTTCTGCTTGAGCTTTATATTGTGCTGCAATAGCTGCGGCACGTCCTTCTGCTTCAGCAATGATAGCTGCTTTTTTAGCTTCTGCTCTTAGAATAGCAGATTCTTTTTCTCCTTCGGCAACAAGGATTGTACTTTGTTTTTCTCCTTCTGCTTTAAGAATAGCTTCCCTTCTTTCTCTTTCTGCTTTCATTTGTTTTTCCATTGCTAATTGAATAGTTTGAGGTGGGGTAATATTTTTAAGTTCTACTCTAGTAACTTTAATTCCCCAAGCATCAGTTGCTTCATCAATTATTGATCTCATTTTGGAATTAATAACATCTCTGGAAGTTAAAGTTTGGTCTAAATCTAATTCACCTATAATATTACGAAGGGTAGTAGCCGTTAGGTTTTCAACAGCACTCATCGGGTTTTGAATACCATAAGTATATAGTTTTGGGTCAGATACAAAGAAATAAACAACACTATCAATTTCTATTGTTACGTTATCTCTAGTTATAACTGGTTGTGGGTCAAAATCACAAACTTTTTCTTTGATTGATATTTTAGATCTTACTCTATCAAAAAAAGGAATAATAAATGAAGGCCCAGGTCCTAATATTTTTTTGAATTTCCCCATATTTTCAATAACATAATTTTCTGATTGAGGGACGATTATTAAAGATTTACTTCCTACAATAACCACTAATAATAAAACAACAACTAAAATAATAATAGAAGTAACATTTACAAGAAACATTATTTTTCACTCTCCTTTTCTACTATTAAGTTATTACCATTAATTTTTTTGATAATAACTACTTCTCCAATTTCTAAATTTTCTTTTTTTTCGGTTTGTACTTTCCAAATAATACCATTTACTTTTGCTTCAATTTTATCATCATTTATTCCTGTTATAGTAATTTCTTTTCCAATTAAAGAATCCGCATTGGTAGGAATAAATTCAGATGATACGATTTTTTTAGTCCACTTTCTTAAGGAAAGAAGCATTATAACTGAAACAATACCAAAAATTAGTAATTGTAGCCAAGGTTTGAAAGTATTTTCAAAGAATGAAAGAATTAAAGCCACAACGGCTCCTATAGTAAACCAAATACTTTCAAGTTCGTAAGTCAAAAATTCATATATGACAGTTACAATTATAACTCCTAGCCAAATCCAAGGCATAACACTTTCCATAAATCTAACCTCCTTACAGAAAAAATTATACAATTTATAGTCATCATTTTCAATAAATTATCATTTTTATAAAAATTTTTCATATCTTAAAAATAAGGAGATTGAAAATGAATTATAAAATAGAAAATATTGATTATTCTATAGAAGGAAAAGGACCTTATATTTTATTTCTACACGGTTGGGGACAAAATAAAAATTGTTTTAAAGAAATAACTTTTTACTTAAAAAAGAAATATACTTGTTTATCTTTGGATTTACCAGGGTTTGGAAAATCTAAAATGCCTGAAAAGAAATTAACTATTGATGATTATGGTGATTTAATTAATGAATTTATTTTGAAAAACAATTTGAATATTGTCGCTATTGTCGGACATTCATTTGGAGGAAAAGTAGCTACTAATTATTGTTTAAGGTACAATGGAAATCCAAAACTTATTCTTTGCTCACCAAGTATAATAAAACCAATTCATAGTCCTCTTTATTATGGAAAAATAGGATTGTATAAATTAGGTA
Organism: uncultured Erysipelotrichaceae bacterium; assembly: GCA_964442785.1. Lineage (GTDB taxonomy): Bacteria > Bacillota_I > Bacilli_A > RFN20 > DUOF01 > SIG223. The sequence continues at coordinate 6,123 of CAYTZW010000024.1, read as the reverse complement.
AAAAAATTCCAAAAGTTAAAGAGTTTTTAGAAAAAAAGATAGGAAGCAATGATTATCAAAACTCTAATGATGTTTTAAGAGAAATATTAATAGAATCCGTAAATACTTATTATGATAAAGAGTTAGGTAATATTGACAATGACACTCTTTTATATTGGGGTAAAAATGATACGACTACACCTTTATATATGGGAAAAAAGATTCAAAAGTTGATTAAAAAATGTCGTTTGGTAACTATTGAAGGGGAACATTTTGCTTTTAGTACTAACAAATATCATTTTCTAAATTATTTGGAGGCTTTTTTAGATGAGTAATTTGATGTTTATAATACTAGTAATCACTCCTTTGATTTGGACAAGTCATATCAATCATTATTTTAATGTTTTACAACAGCATTATTATTCTAATAAAAGATTGATAAAAATATTGAAAAACAATTTTAATTCGGAAAAATTTTATAAAAAACTTTCCTTTTTAGGTTTGATTTTTTGTCTTGGAATTGCCCTTATAACTTTACTAAATCCTCAATATGCAATGTTAACTATATTTATGGTTATGATTTGTTATTATTATTTTACGAAGGAAAAAAGTTTTTATATTATTCCGCTTAAATTTACATCACGAGTAAAAAGGTTATATCTAATTACTATTTTTCTAATGGAATTATTGCTTTTCTTCGGTTTAAAATTACCTTTTAGTCAAACAACTAGTTATTTATTTGTTATTTTCTTTATTTCTTTAATTTTACCTATTTTAATTATCTTTGCTAATTCTCTAATTTCTCCAATAGAGTACTTTATTAAACAAAAATATTTATCTAAAGCAAAAAGAAAACTTAAAGAAGTACCAGATTTAAAGATAATAGGAATAACAGGTAGTTTTGGAAAAACAACTACCAAGAATATTTTAAATAATATTTTATCCAATAAGTATCAAGTAATTGCGACCCCGAAATCTTTTAATACCGTCAATGGAATAAGTAAAACTATCAACGAACAACTTAATAAATTAACACAAGTCTTTATTGCTGAAATGGGAGTGGATAGTTTAAAAGGAATGGACAAGCATCTTAAATTTTTAAAACCAAATTACGCTATTATCAATAATGTCGGAAATATGCATTTAGCAACTTTTAAAAATGTCGATAATGTTTTAAAAGAAAAAATAAAATTAGCTTATGCAATTTCTAGTAATGGAGTAGTTGTTTTAAACAATGATAATGAATATTTAAGTAAAATTAATACCGATAAAATAAAGGCAAAAATAGTTACTTTTGGAATTGAAAAAGAAGCCGATGTAATGGCTAAAAATATCAAATACACTACTGAAGGAAGTAAATTTGATTTATGTATTCAAGATGAAGTTTATAAAGTATCAATATCTTTACTAGGAAGGCATAATGTAGAAAATACTTTATCAGCGATTGCTTTAGCAAAAGAATTTGAGATAGATATTCCAGATATTGTCAAAAGTTTAAAGTTTTTAAAACCAATTCCACATCGTTTGGAAATAGTAAAAGAAGACAATATCACTTTCTTAGATGATTCTTATAATAGTAATTTCATTGGCTTTAAAAATGCTTTAGAAATTTTAAAAGGGTATAAAGATTATCGAATTTTAATAACTCCAGGAATGATTGAATTAGGAAATGAAAGCGATAACTTAAATTATAAATTATGTCCTTTTATTAAAGATAGTGTTGATGAAGTGATTTTTATTAAGAATGGAATAGTAGATTCTATTATCAAAGGACTTGAAGAATTAGAGTATGATAATTTTAAAATTTTTAATTCTTTTAAAGAAGCAAAGAATTATGTTAAGGAAAAATATGTAGAACAAAAAGTAGTTGTTTTAATTGAAAATGATTTGCCAGATTCATATATAAAATAAAGGAGAAAAAAATGAGAGAAAAAGTAGGCGTTTTTTTTGGAGGCAATAGCCTAGAACACGAGATAAGCATTATTACGGCTTTACAAGTAATCCAAGCATTAGATAAATCAAAATATGAGGTTTTTCCTTTGTATTTGACAAAAGATAATAAAATTTATTATGGAAAATATTTGGAAAACAAAGAAAATTATTTGAATTTAGAAAAATTAAAGAAAGAATGTACTAAGGTAAATATAAAAAACAATAAGGAAGAAACCTATATTGTTTCTGATGAATTAAAATATATAAAAAAAAATTTAGACCTGATTATTCCTATATTTCACGGTAAAGGGGTTGAAGACGGTTCAATAAGTAGTTGGCTTTCTTCTTTAAATATTCCTTTTACAACTTCTTTACTTACCAGTGCTTCAATATGTCAAGATAAGGTATATAGTAAAATGATTTTAAAACAAAATCATTTCAATGTTTTAGATTATGAATTCTATTTTGAAGATGATTTTGATATCGAAAAAGTTGAGTTAAACTATCCTATTATTGTGAAACCTGCTAAATTAGGTTCTTCAATAGGAATTAACATTGCTTCTAATAAAGAAGAATTAGAAAATTTTGTCGAATTAGCTTTTCGTTATGATGATAAAATATTATTAGAGCCAGCCTTAAAAAGCTATCGAGAGTTTAATTGTAGTGCTTTAAGATGTAACAATCAAATACAAACTTCAAGTATTGAAGAAGTTATTAAAAGCGAAGAAATATTAAGTTATCAAGATAAATACGAAAAAGGAAGTATGGAAGGAATTAATCGAGTATTGCCTGCTCCAATAAATCAAGAATTAGAAGAAGTTATTCAAGAAACAACTAAGCAAGCATATCAACTTTTAGAATGCAAAGGAGTAGTTAGAATTGATTATTTGTATGATGCAAAAAAGAAAGAATTATACTTGAATGAAATAAATACTATTCCAGGTTCTCTTTCCTTTTATCTTTGGGAAGAAAAAAATATTAGATTTGATAAAATGTTAGATAATTTGCTTAATCAAGCTAAAGAAGATTTTATGAAAGAAAAAAAGAAAATAACTAATTATGACAATATGAAAATCTTAAAAAATATCCATTTCAATAAATAAATAAATAAGATATAATATTTTCTGGTGGTAGAAAGTGAAATTAGGTCCTGTTAGTTTATTAATTATAGTGCTTTTATTAATTGTTACTTTAATAATGCTATATTATGATAGCCTTACATATTTCTATTATTGCATAACAAAAAAAAGTAGAATTTATCATAAGTTAAAAAAAATATCTAAAGATAATGATTATATATTGTTAAAAGATTTATATCTTTATTTCAATGAAACTCAATATGTAAAAGTTGATTTTATTCTCTTTTCTAACAAATACATTTATGTAATTTCTTCCCGTACTTTACACGGAAATATAGACGGGAAAGACATTGATGAAAAATGGAGATTATATCGAGGAAGAAAATTATTTCACATTGAAAATCCTTTGAAAATCAATGCTTCAAGAATGAAAATAATATCACAACTAACAGATATAGAAAAAGAAAACTTTATTAATATGGTAGTTATTAGTAATACGGCAGTTATATCTTCTATTTTAACTTCTAATCCTAATGATTATGTTATATCGGAAAAAAATTTAAAAAACTCTATAAAAAATATTGAAAAGTTTTCTAAGTTAGATGATTTAACAACCTCTTTTATGGAAAAAGAAGCTAATTTATTGTATCAATACTCAGAAAAATGTAAGGAAAAAGCCAAAAAATAATTTTGTTAAAGATAAAAACTAAATTAAAAACTCCTTGAATTAATATATATATATATATATAATTGTTCTCAAGGAGGATTTTTTTATGAAATCAAATAAAATATTAAAAATTGCAAGTCTTGTTTTACTAACTTCAACTCTTGCAGCGTGTGGAAAAGAAAAAGTTTCTGAAAAAGAATATAAAAAGTGGGCAGAAGACAATGGGTATGTTTTAGCGGATAACTACAACATAAATACTGATGCTGATGCTATTACAGGTGCTTCTCAAAACAAGGAAACTGCTGAAAATCAATTAACTCAAGCAGAAATTAAAGCCTTAGTTTTAGACCAACTAAGAGGATTTATCCTTTGCTGGAAAAAAGGTAATGAAGTTGTTTATCCTGAATATTTAGAAGACGTATATCCTTATACTCAAAATCCTGAACAAATTAAAACCTTAGAAAAAGAAGGATATTCTCCAGTTTATTCATATCGTGAAATGTATCAAATAGCAACATCTTATAATAATGTTCCTGAAATTTCTTCAGTTGAATATGTTATTGATACCGATACAATGAAATTATATGGTTCCAGTGAAGCAGGAACTGCAAAAGTAGTTGAAATTGTTTCAAATCCAAATGTTTCTTTATATTGGACAAAACAAGTTGCCGAAGAAAATTATTATGCAAATTCTTCAGACACTAATGACTATTGGAGATCTTATGGAGTTCAAATTATTGGTACCGCAAGAATAATTGACCCAGCAGTTGAAACTACTTTGTATAATAAAGTATTCAATTTATATATGAATACAATGAGAGGAGCAAAGAGTTGGGATAGCACTCCTGAAGCAACTAAAACATATTTAGCAAATTACTTATCTACATTAAATGTTTGGTATGAAATTTCACCTACTCAAATTAATTCTCATAACTTATGGAATATGTATAATAAGGACAATGAATGTTCTACTGCTACAATAGATACTAGTGGAGAAACACCAAAAGTAGTCCAAACAGCAGTTACTTGTCCAGTTGTTCCAACAGGTACAACTCCAACAGAAGAAGCAATTCAAGCAATAATTGATAGTGATACAACAACATACGCAGGATATCAAGTCAATAAAACAGCTTCTTTAAATACGACAAAAGATGCTATCGTTTGGACAAAAAAAGCATCTGTTGGTTCTTTATATAAATGGACAGATGGTTTACAAAAGAAATGGTCTATGGCTTTATATGGAAAATTCTACAGACAAGTTTTAACAGATTTCACTGTAACACCTCAATATCCTAGTAACATTATCGAATAACATTGCTGATTATTAAAAATCTAATAGGTTTTGTAAAACAAAATGATACTGCAAAAACACTTTACGCTAACACCGTAAGGTGTTTTTTTTTGTGTGAAATTATTTTTATGCAATAAATGAAAATTAAATTAAAAAAATCTTGAATTAAAATATATATATATATATATATAATGATTTCAGGAGGATTAAATTCGTATGAAATCAAATAAAATTTTAAAAATTGCAAGTCTTGTTTTACTAACTTCAACTCTTGCAGCGTGTGGAAAAGAAAAAGTTTCTGAAAAAGAATACAAAGAATGGGCAGAGAAAAATGGATATGTTTTGGCATCTGATTATGATATTGATGCTGATAATGATATTGCAACTGCCGCTACTGCCAGTGGTGTAGGTGGATTGAATTATGGCGATGTTGACTGGACTAATGATTTAATGAAAGAAGCATTGAAAGTTTATTTAAGTGGAGATAATAAAAACTATCGTGAAATGTATTCAATCGCAACATCTTATAATAATGTTCCTGGAATAGCTAATGTAGAATATGTTTTAGATACTGAAACATTTGAATTGTTTGGAGGAAGTGAAAAGAATACTCAAAAATTAAATCAAATGTTAGTAAATCCTAAAGTTTCTTTATATTGGACTAGACAATTAAGAGAAACAGATGTTACTAAATCTTATTTCCAAAGTTATGGTGTTCAAATTGAAGGAACTGTTAAGTTTTATGATTATGAAGCATTAACAGGAACTGAAAAAACTAAGTTTTTAAGTACTGCAAGAAACTACTTCAAGACTATGGGAGTTGCATATGGAAAATTCTATGATACTACTAATGCTGATTACTTATCTGATGAGGCATTAATTCAATATTTTGTAAGTGCAGGTACTACCTATTATTCTATTGTACCTAGTAAAATAGTTATTACTTCTCCATATTTATTATTTACAACATATAATGCTGAAGGTGATAATTTCTTAATAGCAGGACACGCTAATGAATTTTTGGATAATACTTTCTTAAAGAGTTTATTAAATCACGTAAGAACTGTTAAAGAAGATAATACTATAACTGCATTAAATGGTGTTATGGCTGGAAAACCAGGATTAAAAACACAAACTATTTTAACATTTGGAAATTAAAGGAATTAAGTAAAAAA
>CAYTZW010000023.1:13991-19696 GCA_964442785.1 uncultured Erysipelotrichaceae bacterium | reverse complement strand
ATGGAAATGAAGATTATAATGCTTGCTATACAAGTGAAACCTTTACTATATATAAAGCCTACTATGATATGAGTAATGCTAAATGGGATTATTCTAGTTCTTTCATATATGACGGTAGTGAAAAAGAAGTTTTGGTTACTGGATTACCAAGTGGAGTGAGTGTTTCTTCTTATTCTAATAATAAGGCTACAGAAGTTGGAACTTATCAGGCGTCAGTTAGTTTTAATTATGATACTACTAATTATTATGAGCCTTCTATTTCTTCTTTAAGTTGGAAAATAACAGAAAAAACTTTGTTAAATAATAAGATAACAATAAATGTTTCAGATAAAACCTATAATGGTAAACCTATTGAAGTAAGTGCTTCATCATTAAGTAATGAAAATATTACTTTAAAATATAAATATGAAAATGGATATTATTTTAATACTGCTCCTACAAATGCAGGAACTTATATGGTTTATGCTTATACTAATGGAAATGAAGATTATGATAGTTGTTCTGCAAGTGAACCCTTTACTATATATAAGGCTTATTATGATATGAGTAATGTTAAATGGGATTATTCTTCGGCTTTCATATATGACGGTAGTGAAAAAGAAGTTTTGGTTACTGGATTACCAAGTGGAGTGAGTGTTTCTTCTTATTCTAATAATAAGGCTACAGAAGTTGGAACTTATCAGGCGTCAGTTAGTTTTAATTATGATACTACTAATTATTATGAGCCTTCTATTTCTTCTTTAAGTTGGAAAATAACAGAAAAAACTTTGTTAAATAATAAGATAACAATAAATGTTTCAGATAAAACCTATAATGGTAAACCTATTGAAGTAAGTGCTTCATCATTAAGTAATGAAAATATTACTTTAAAATATAAATATGAAAATGGATATTATTTTAATACTGCTCCTACAAATGCAGGAACTTATATGGTTTATGCTTATACTAATGGAAATGAAGATTATGATAGTTGTTCTGCAAGTGAAACCTTTACTATATATAAGGCTTTTTATGATATGAGTAATGTTAAATGGGATTATTCTTCGGCTTTTGAATATGACGGTAGTGAAAAAGAAGTTTTAGTTACTGGATTACCAAGCGGAGTGAGTATTTATTATTATGCCAATAATACGGCTACAGAAGTTGGAACTTACCAAGCATCAGTTAGTTTTAATTATGATACTACTAATTATTATCTACCTTCTATTTATCCTTTGAGTTGGGAAATAGTAGAAAAAATTACTATTAAGCAAACTTCAACTAATTATGTTAATACTGCTTTAAATAGTGTAGAAATTGATTGTGATAAACACGATGATTGTACTCTTGAATGGGAAAATGGAAGTCAATTAATAAAGAATGCACACGGTTATTATAATGTTAAACATACTAGTAATGGAACAACAAAAACATATTCTGTAGAAGTTAATGCTATCGCCATTTTGGATTCTAATTATTGTTTCCAAGATATGATTTTCACTTTAAATAGTTCTAGTAAAACAGCATCTGTCAAAGCTAATTCAAAATCAATAACGAAGGCTATTATTCCTGCCTATGTCAGTTATAATGATAAAATTTATACTGTTAATTGTATCGATTATAGGGCTTTTGCTAGTATTGACACTTTAATAGAAGTTTATGTACCAAAGACTATAACGAATTATGGTGGAATTCCTTTCGCTTATAATTCAAATTTAGTTGATGTGGAATTAGATGATGAGTTGGAAGTTCTAGGTAGCCAGATGTTTATGGAATGTCCGAAACTTAGTACGATAACTATTCCGAGTGGAGTAACTACTATTCCAACTGGATTTTTGTATGGAAATAAATTAATAACTAGTATTAATATTCCTGAAGGTGTTGAAAAAATTGGAAGTAGTGCTTTTTATGATTGTGGTATTGAAAGTATTGATTTACCTGAAGGTCTTTTAGAAATTGAAAGGTTTGCTTTTTCATCAAATAAATTTACAAGCATCACTATTCCTAGTACTGTAACATCTATCGGAGATAATGCTTTTATGGATAATCAACTTTTAGTAAAAGTGGTTATTTTAAGTAAAGATATTGCTTTAGGTCTTCAAGTCTTTACTTATTGTGAAAAGTTAAATACAGTTTATTTCAATTCAGAAACATTGGTAAATAGTATAACTTCAAATACTACAGATACTAACTATTTATTAGCATATTTAGAAAACAATGATATTATTTATATTAAAAATACCATAAATATTACATCTAGTTACATTAATGAATTGTTTGTAAAAGTTAGTTCAGATGTTGAAGGATATTCTGCTTATCAATTAAAAAAATACACCATTGTATCAATAGAAAATATGAAAAATAGAATTTATGCTTTAAATTCATCTTTATATGGAGATGAAATAATACAATATAAAGACTATAATAATACTTTAAATGAACAACAATTATATTCTACAATGATCGAATTCTTTGATACTTCCTCAACAGGAAAGAAACTTGCTAGAATTACTTATAAATTTGAAATAGTTGAGGTTCCCTATGTTGTTTTATCTTCTACTACTTCTACTTCAATGAATAGCATTGCTAATGTTTACGACTTTAAACAAACATATTATGTAAATGAATCTATTTCTTTAAATGATGTTACTATTAACTATTGTTCTAATAATGAAGGATATTACAAATGTAATGACATTGATGTTACTAATACAATGGTAAGTAATTTTGCTACTTCTACTATTGGTACATATACACTTACTTTATCTTATCAAAATAGTAATTATAGTTTACCTTATTATGTTCGTGAAATTCCTACAGAGAAGATTACTTCTTCAAGTTTCCAATCAGGTCTTTATTATGCTTCGTATACTGTTGAAGAAACCGAACATTTTACCATTAAGATAAATGCTAATTCTTATTTAGCAGGCAACTATAAAGAAATAATTGAAAAAATATATAATACCGAAAAAGAAATTTTAGGTATAACTTCTAATCCTAAAATTACTATAGAAGTTGATGAAAAAAATTATCCTAGTTGTAGTGGGACAACTTTATATTTACAACCAGATGATTTATTATTTATTGGGGATTCTACATTTGTTCACGAACTTGCACACGCTCTTGACCATTCAACGCAAAATTATTTTTATGTAAGTAGTACAGTTAGTGAAGGATTTGCTACTTATGTTGAATATTTGACAACTCGATATTTTTCTTTACACGATACTGAAATGATTTCTTATGTAGGAAGTCCTAATAGAGTTATTTATAATGTCAGTTCTTTAAATGATAAGATTTATTTCTATGATTTTGAAAATTATTTACTATATTTGGAAAGAGATGAATTAGTTATCAACTCTCAATATGAAGTTGGTTCTAGATTTTTTGCTTATTTAGATTATAGATATGGAGATTTTTGTGGCTGGAAAGAAATATCTTCTAATGATAATAGTACTGAGGCTTGGATTAGTCTTATTAAAGAATATTACGATAATGAAAATATATTTGATGAAATGTATGATTATTTAGAAAAATATAGTTATCAATTCTATTTTTACTTAGGATTTGATAGTGTTAATATATTAAAATATGAAACTACTACTGATTTTTCAAATGTTTATAAGACTGATTATTATTTTAATTTGGGAATATCAGAAGATTTTAGAGGATATAATATCATTTCCTATAAAGATTTATACATAAATATTGATTCTGCTAAAGACCAATTAACAAAAATGGACATTCAATATGATAATTTGACTTTATCCATAAACAAAAATATTACGATTGAATTATATGATAAAACAGGAAAATTAATAAATACTACTTATTCTACTATTTCTCCTATTTCTTTAAATGATGTTAGTTTCATTAAATTAGTAGGTACTGACGTCATAGGTTTTGATTTGCAATATAATTAATGTTTAAAGATAAATAATGGAATTGTTTGTATAGACTTTTAATATTTTTAGATATATAATATTTGCAAATAGGAGTGATGTTAAATGGACGGATTTCCCGCGATGAGTTTTTTATCTAATAGTACAACTAAAATGATTTTAATCATAGGAGGAGTTTTTCTTTTCTTAACTATTTGTATGTTAATTGTTAGTCTTATAAGTAAAAAGAAAAAGAAAAAATTTGATTATAGTGCTTTTATTGAAGCTTTAGGAAATTTAGAAAATATTGAAAGTATTGCTTTTAAAAATTCTAGATTGAATATTGTTGTTAAAGATAAAAAAGAAATTGATAAGGAAAAGTTACAAGATTTAGGAGCTAGTGCAATTATAATTACTAGCAAAAAAATAACTTTGATTATGGGAGTAATATCTGAACAAATTTGCACATATATTAATAACAAGTTATCCTAGGAGTGATTTGTTTGATATGTGTTGCTACTTTAATTAATTATGTAAAATATGGCCATTTAGGCCTTTTTATATACACTTTAGTAGAAACTTTAGCACCTTTACCGCCGATTGAAATACTGCAAATTCCAATGACTTTATTAAATCCTAGTTCTTGGTATTTATATGTAATTAACATTTGTCTTTCATCATTAATAGGTATTGTTATAGGCTATGAATTAGGCTTGAAGTTTGGGTATCGTCTTTTAAGGCTAGTTGGGGTAAAGGAGAAAAATATTGAAAAAGCTCGTAATTGGTTAAATAAATATGATGTTTTAGCGATTTCTTTTTTTGCTTTTACACCTTTTCCTTTTACGGTAGGGATAATCGCATGTGGTATAATGAAACTAAATAGGTGGAAATATTACATTACTTGTATGATTGCTCGCTTTGCCCGTTTTGTAATGGTAGGTTATATTTGTTATAAAATGAGTTTTAAAGTGGATATTAACTCCATTTCTACTTCTAAAATTAGTTTATATTTATTATTGTTAGGTGCAACTTTAGTGATACTTTATTATTTAATTTTAGCAATTAAAAATAGGATTTCTAATGTGAAATCCTAATTTTTTTGTATGTGTATTTATCTTTTATTTTCTTTCCTACTTGGACAAAAGCCATAAGAATTACAATTATTTCTAATCTTCCTAAGAACATCGCTAGGGTATTAATCCAAAGTACTCCATTTGAAGCAAGAGGATTAATTATTCCAAGTGAAAGTCCCATATTACCCATTGAGGAAACTATTTCAAAAAAGCAATTTAATAAATCATAGCCATATAAACTTAGTAGAAAAGTTAAGATTATTGTAATTGTTAAATATAACAAAATATATGTTTTAACGGAGTTTCTTTCTTCAGCATCGACGGCGACACTTTCTTCTGCTTTAGCAACAAAGTGCATTGAAACAACGTTTTTATGAATAAATCGGTCTTTGATATTCCAAAAGAAATCTTTAATGGTTAAATGAACACGATATACTTTTATTCCTCCTGATGTTGAATTATTGCCTCCTCCAATTAACATTAAAACGATTAAAATAAGAATGATAGAACTACATAATGAAGGAATGCTGGTATTCATTGTTACATATCCTGTTGAAGTTAAGGTAGAAACTGTATGAAAGAAAGATGACCTTATTGATTGTGAAAGTGATAAATTTGTCGTTTTTACTAATAAAAAAGCAATAATAGGAATAGAAATACCATATATAATTCCCATTGCTTTTGTTTCACAATAGTTTAAAAAGTTTTTCCATTTTCCTTTGATTAATAAGAATTGAACTAAGAAGTTAACAGAACCTAAAATCATTAAAAT